>JANPDB010000308.1:0-5587 GCA_031431255.1 Acidimicrobiia bacterium
GTCCCGAGTCACAAGTCTGCTGCGGAATTCTCGGCCGGATTCCGCCGTGGCGGCGTCCTCGTCGTTGCGGTTGGACAAGGCAGGCGCTGCCTCCTGCGTCCTTGCCACAACGAAATCCGACTCGCGAATTCCGCGAGCTGCGTACGACTCGGGACACTAGAGCCTCGTGTTCCGACCGAAGCGATGCTCGGGCAAACCGACGATGCCGAGAACGTCACCGACCGGAAGGGCGAGGACCGAACCGGCAAGAGGCTGGGAGCGAAGTTCGTCGTCGGTCAGTCCGTCGCCCGCGGTGGTGACGAACAGCGTGGCGAGGTCGGGCCCACCGAACGCTGGACAGGTCGGCCGCTGCACCGGCAGCCGCACGGTCCGCTCGAGGGCGCCATCCGGTCGGAAGCGGCTGAGCCTCCATCCATCCCAGTGCGCGAGCCACACGTGTCCTTCGGCGTCAACGCAGGCCCCGTCGGCCACGCCTTCCGGTCCGACGGGCGCGAAGGGACGCCTGGTGTTGTGCGGATCAGTCGTGTCATAGCGGTACATCGTCGGATCGGACGAGTCAGCCCAGTAGCCGATCGTTCCGTCCGGTGATGTGCACGCTCCGTTGGGCACACCGCACCCGCTCCAGAGGTGCTCGAGGTCGAGCGTCCCGGCGACGGTCTCGCTGACCCGATACAGGGTGCCTCGTCGGCCGTCCCCGGCGTCGTCCATCGTGCCGACCACGAAACGTCCCTGGGCGTCCACGCGCCCGTCGTTGAACCGATTTGTGGTCGGCTCGTCGGTTGGCATCGCGGCGCGGACCGTGAAGGGTTCCGTCACGGAGGGGTCGAAATCCCAGAACATCGATCCGGCGACGAGGAGTCGGCCGTCGGGGTAGAGCGCGGCCGAGCCGACAAGCCCGGGGACAGGCCAGGTTCGGTGCTCGTCCGCCCCAGGCATCCAGAAGCTGATCGTTCGTCGCTTGAGGTCGAGCCACCACAAACCTCCTCGCTCGATGTCCCACAGCGGACCCTCGCCGAGAAGGTTCTGTGCGCGAACTGCTTCTCGGGCGGGTAAGGAATGGTCGGCCATGATTTCCTGCCGTCCAGTCTGGCCCTCGCCGGACCGCACCGCTTCTCGTGTCAGTGCAGAGGGAAGTGACAGGCCACGTGCTGTCCATTCCCGATCTCGGTCAACGCTGGCTCGATCTGTGCGCAGATCTCCTGTGCTTTCCAACAACGCGTACGGAAGCGGCAACCTGACGGGGGGTGAGCGGCGTTCGGCGGATCCCCGATGAGGACGATCCGCTCCCGTCCCCGTTCGATCAGCGGATCGGGGATCGGTGCTGCGGAGAGGAGCGCAGAGGTGTAGGGGTGAGCCGGAAAGGAGTAGAGCTGCGAGGTCGGTGCCGTCTCCACGATCTTGCCGAGGTACATCACGGCCACCCGACTGCTCAGATGTCGGACGACAGAAAGATCGTGAGCGATGAACAGGTAGGCGAGCCCGAGCTCATCGCGCAGCCGCTGCAGCAGGCGAATGATCTCGGCCTGGATGCTCACATCGAGTGCCGAAACGGGTTCGTCGAGAGCGATGAGATCGGGGCGCAGGGCGAGTGCTCGTGCGATGCCTATGCGCTGGCGTTGCCCACCGGAGAACTGATGAGGATGCCGTTCGGCCGCGTCGGAGCCGAGTTGCACGAGGTCGAGCAGCTCCACCACTCGTTCGTCGGCCTCTCCCGCCGACGCTCCATGCACCACGAGCGGCTCGCCGATGATGTCGCCCACCGTCATCCGCGGATTCAAGGACGCGTGAGGGTCCTGAAAGACCATCTGGAACCGCCGCCGACTCCGACGAAGCTCCTCGGGCGACAGCGTCGTCAACTCGGTTCCGTCGAAGTTGACCGAGCCACGGGTGGGCGGGACGATCTGCAGCACACACCGAGCCGTCGTGCTCTTGCCGCATCCCGACTCACCCACGACGGACAGCGTTTCGTTGCGGTGCACGTCGAAGGACACTCCCGACACGGCCTGCACCGGCGCCGGGTGGCGGTCACGCCACGATGCCCGACGGACCGGGAACTCCTTGACGAGGTCGCGTACCGAAAGCAACGGTTTCGACGGTCCGCCAGGGTCCGAGAAGGGTGAGCTCATTGTCCACCCTCAGGTCGGAACGGGAGCACGTCGCAGGCGACGCGCAGGGCACCGACGGACTGGAGCTTTGGCACTTGGACGGCGCAGGCCTCGACCGCGTGGCGACACCTCGGGGCGAATGCGCATCCCGTCGGCTCGTGGCGCAGCGACGGGGGCATCCCCCCGATCGGAACGAGTTCACGTTCGGGGCGATCGAGCCGAGGCAGAGACGCCAGCAACCCCGCGGTGTACGGATGGTTCGAACGGTGGAAGACGTCGACGACCGGACCGGCCTCGACGACAGTGCCGGCATACATCACATGAACCGTGTCAGCGAGCCCGGCGACCACGCCGAGGTCATGGGTGATCAGAACAATCGTAAGTCCACGTTCTACCTGGAGTGCGCGCAGTACCTGCAGGATCTGGGCCTGGATGGTGACATCCAGAGCTGTCGTCGGCTCATCGGCAATCAGGATGTCCGGGTCGTTTGCCAGCGCCATGGCAATCATCACTCGCTGACGCATGCCGCCGGATAGCTCGTGCGGGAATGCACGCACTCGGTTCTTCGCATCGGGCAAGGTCACCGTTTCCAGAAGCTCGACCGCCTTGGCCTCGGCCTGCTTCGGCGACACCCTCTGATGAGTGATGACGGCTTCCGCGATCTGGCGACCGATCGTGAGCACGGGATTGAGCGAAGTCATCGGATCCTGGAAGATCATTCCGATTCGCCCTCCTCGCACGTTGCGCAGGACCGAGCCGGGTGCACCGATCAACTCGGCGCCGTCGAACCGAACGGATCCCTGCACGGTCGCATTCGGATCGAGCAGACCGAGTGCCGCGAGCATCGTTGCGCTCTTCCCTGAGCCCGACTCGCCGACGACGGCAGCAACCTCTCCCCGGTGCACAGAGAGGTCGAGGCCCCGCACGGCGTGGACCGACCCGCCGCTCACGTGGAATCGGACATCGAGTCCCCGAACCTCGAGGAGCGGCTCGCCCTTCGGGTCGGTCATCGGCGAGCCCGCACGTCGAAAGCGTCGCGGAGTCCATCGCCGAGGAAGTTCAGCGCCAGACCGATCGTCAGGATGGCGAGGCCCGGTGCGACAGCCACCCACCATTGGTAGAAGTACTTCGCGCCGTCGGTGATCATCGCCCCCCACTCGGGCGAGGGTGGCTTCGCACCAAGGCCGAGGAAGCTCAGCGTGGCGGTCAGGATCACCACCTGCCCGAGGTCGAGTGTGGCATTGATCAGTGCCGGAGTGAACGACAGGGGGATGACGTGCTTTCGCAGGATTCGGCTCGGCTTGGCTCCAATCGAAACGGCCGCCTGGATGTGGTCGCGATGCTTTATCGAGAGAACTTGTCCGCGAAGTAAGCGCGCGTAGATCGGCCACCACACGATCACCATGGCGATGAACGCGTTCCGAAGTCCTGGTCCCAGTGCGGCGGCTACCGCCATGGCGAGGAAGATCGGGGGAAAGGCCACCGTCACATCGACGATCCTCATGAGGACCGTGTCGAGCCATCCGCCGACGTAGCCGGCGACGGATCCGACAATGCTCCCGATCGTCACTGCGCAGACGATGACGGCGACCGAGATCGGAAGTGTCTGTCGAGCGCCGTAGAGAACACGGGTGAACACATCGCGGCTCAGGGCATCCGTCCCGAGCCAATGCGACCAACTCGGGGAGTCCAGGCGGCTCCCGACCGACTCGAGCGGCCCGTACGGCGCCCACCACGAAACCGTGAGCACGATGATCAGCCACACACCCGCGACCGCAGCGCCACCGATGATGGCCGGCCGTCGGAACTCTTGCGGGATGCGGACACGCCTCCGGGCGATGGTCGTGCTGGTCACGAGAGCCGGATCTTCGGATCGGCGACCGCGTACAGAACGTCGGTGACGAGATTGGCGAGCAGAAAGGCGAATCCGCCGAACAGCGAGACGCCGGCGACCGCCGGATAGTCGAGCGTCTGCGCGGCCTGTACAGCGTAGGAGCCGATGCCGTTCCACTGGAAGATCGTTTCGGTCAACACCGATGCCGTCAGCAGCTGGGCGAAGGAGAAGCCGAGGATCGTGAGCGTTGGCAGCCATGCGTTACGGAGCACATGAGCACGGAGAACCGTTCGCTCCTTCAGGCCCTTCGCCCGGGCAGTGCGGACGTAGTCGGCATGGAGTTCGTCGAGCATTGCCGCACGGACGAGCCGCGAGATCGAGCCCATGTAGGCCCATCCGAGGACGAAGCACGGCATGGCGAGTCGCTTCATGCACTCCTTGAAGAGCGCGAAGTCCCCATCGATCAGCGCGTCGACGGAGTAGAAACCGGTGAACCGCGGCGGGGGAAGCGTGCGCGGAGGTAGGCGTCCCGGCCCAGGGAACCACCCGAGGCGTGCGTAGAGGATCGAAAGGAACACCAACCCGATCCAGAAGACCGGGAGCGACGAACCCAGGAGCGAGAACAGCCGTGCCCCGTGGTCGACGGCCCGGTCCTTCCGGCTGGCGGCGACGGCACCCAACGCCACCCCTCCGACGCCGCCGATCAGCAACGCGCCGACACCGAGCTCCAGCGTGGCGGGGAGACGCTCGCGGAGATCGGTGACGACGCTTTGCCGAGTACGGAACGACGTCCCGAGGTCGCCGTTCGACATGTTCTTCAGGTATTTGACGTACTGCTCGGGAATGGAACCGTTGAGTCCCCACCGGGCCTTCGCTGCATCGACGACGGCTTCGTTGTTGAGCTGGCGCTCGCCGACGATCGAGACGAGCGGGTTCGCCGGGATCAACCGCGAGACGCCGAACGCGATGGTCACGATGCCGAGCAGCAAGAACGGCATCATGACCAGGCGGCGAAGAACGTACCGCCCCACTAGTGCACCGAAGCAGAAGGGCCTTGAACGTCGAACGCCGACTGAATCCTGCGAAGTCGACCGAGTCGGCGCGAAATGACGTTCGAGGTGCTTTTGCGCAGACGCACTATCTCAGGCCATCAGCTCTTGAGTCCGAGCAGCGCGAGGTCGAGGTTGCAGCACGCGCTGTAGTGCATCCCGGTGATGTCGGACGCACTGGCCAGGACGAGTTGCGGGTTCACGATCGGGAAGATGACCGCGTCGTCGATCATCGCCTGCCCCAGGGCGGAGTAGGCCTGCTCCTTGGCATCACCAGATGCGGCGAGCGCGGCAGCGAGCCCGGTCACTTCGGCCTCGTTGAGCAACGGTTTGCCAGCGGCACCACCGCCGCCACGACCCGCCCACGAGGAGTCAGGGATAGCACCGAAGTACTGCACGTATTGGCTCGAATCGGAGTGGTCCGGAGCGAAGTACACGGCAGTCACCGGGATGCCTTGCTTGTTGATCTTGTCAGCCCACTGCGGGAACTCGACGGGCGTCAGCTTCAGGTCGATCTTGACCTTCTTGAGGTCCTGCTGGATCTTCTGCATCATCAGGTCGAAGTCCACCCCGTAGACGTTCACCTTGGGGTAGGTGGC
>JANPDB010000309.1:0-2124 GCA_031431255.1 Acidimicrobiia bacterium
CGACGACGGCCTCGTCGACGCTCCCCTCGCCCCCGGCTGGGTCATCGACGGCGATCCACGTCCGCGCATGCGAATCACGGCGACCGCTCCCAGCGGGGCGATCAGCAGCGGCGTGTGGTGCTGCCAGCCGAGCCGTTTCACCTTCATCTACGAAGTGGACGAATACGTCCACATCGTCGCCGGTCGGGTCACCGTGATTGCCGACACCCACGTGCACGAGCTTTCAGCGGGCAGCACCGCAATGTTCCCTCGTGGGCTGCGCACCGAGTGGACCGTCCACGAGTCGATCCACAAGGTATTCGTCCTCGCCAACCCGCCGCGCTGGCAGCGAGTGGCCCGCCGGGTCCGCTCGCGCTTCGGGTCGGCGCGCAGGGCGACCAGCGACTAGTGCACTGAGTCGGAAGTTTCTGTTACGTCGATCCTTCGGAGAATGCGCCGAAGTACAACCAATCAACACCATTCGATGTCACAGGAACTTCTGCGAAGATGCACTAGAAGTTCGTCTCCTTCGTAGCGGGCCCACCGACCGCACGGGGGCCGGTGCCGGCCGAGCGGCACTGCTTGACGTCCCGGTTGGAGCTCCGCTCACCTCGCGTGCATACCGCGACCAGACGATCGAGCGTCGAGGGATCCCACGCATTCAGAAAGTCTGCGTGCAGATGGTTCGCGGTGCCGGCGCTCGTGACGAAGTCCATCGGCGAGACCCGTCCGGCTGTTGAGACCACGAGACGGAGAAGCGGGAGCGCGATCGGATGGGTCGATGGACACCTCCCCCCCATCGGGGCAACGGCGTTGCCGGGTGCCTGGAGTCGGACGCCGTCCCAGCACTGCGGGAAGCTCAGCCGCACCGCCGTCGGCCCGGGACACGCGGGCGGCGACGCGTTCCATCCCGGCTCGTCGACGGCGCGACCGCACGAGAACGCCACGACATCTACGCCCGGCATGCCACGAGACGATGGCGATCCGGCGATCAGCTGCAGCCCGGTCGGATACGCAACGATCGCGGCCGGAGCCAACGGGCCGGCGCTGTAGTAGGCGCGCATACGAGGTGCCCACCCGGGGCCTTGCAGCGTCGGCAGCCAGTATGCCGCCTTGTCGCCCGCTTCGTTGCAGGTCGTAGACGCACCGGCGAGGGATGCGGCGTCGGAGTCTGCGTCGGCCGACACGTTGCCGAAGAAGTCGTGGCGATGGGACGCTCCAGGATGGCCCTGATGGACGATCGGATCGTCGGTAGAGCTGTGGGAACGCCGGCACGTCACCACGAAGGCGACCGACGGCAACGACGTCCGAACCGGCGCCGCGACGATTCGCCCCGTCCGCGGGGCCACCGCGGCTCCCGCTCCCGGTGAAGCCTCGGCGACAACCCCGAGGATCGACACGATCGACACCACCGACATGACCCACGCCGGCCGCCGAACAGCAGTGATCAGACCTCGGCGGTGCCGGCCGGTCATCGACTCATCCTCCGCGTTTGCGCACCCGCAGCTTCAGCGGGGTCGACCCGAAGTTGAACCGGTCACGGATGCGTCGCTCGAGGTACCGCAGGAACTGCGGCGACAGCTCGCGGTTGGCGAAGAGGGTGAACGTCGGCGGGTCGGTCGCCCCCTGGGTGGCGTAGAGGATCCGGGCTTCGCGACCGGGATGCATTTGCTGCGCCTCCTGAACGAGTTCGTTCAGGGCCCGGGTCGGAACACGCATGTGGTAGCTGCGCACCGAATCGCTGAGCAGCGGCAGGAGCTTGTGAACCCCGAAACCGGATAGCGCGCTTACCTTCAGAACCGGGGCGTAGGCCAGGAACTGCAGGCGGTCGGTGACGCTCACCTGGGCGGCAAGCTTTTGATCCTCGTTGAGGAGGTCCCACTTGTTGAGCAGCACGACGATCGGGCAGCCCGACGCGTCGATTCGCTCGGCGAGTCGTTGGTCCTGGTGGGTGACACCCTCGCGGGCATCGATCACGAGCACGGCGGCGTCGGCCTCGTCGATCGCCTGCAGCGCCCGCACGAGGGAGAAGTACTCGGTTCCGTCATCGATCTTGCTGCGGCGGCGCATGCCGGCGGTGTCGATGAAGCAGATCTGTCCTTCCGCCGTCTCGATGACGGTGTCGACGGTGTCACGGGTGGTGCC
>JANPDB010000310.1:0-4353 GCA_031431255.1 Acidimicrobiia bacterium
CGTCGTCGAGGAGAAGGCTCTCGGTGATCTCCAGCACGACACGCGTCGGATCGAGACGATGGCGCGTGATTGCCGCCGCGACGTCGCCCACGATCGCGGGGTCGACGAGCTGGCGGGCCGACAGATTCACGTTCATCCGCAGCGGGGCGGGGATCCTCGCCAGCTGCTCCAGCGCCGTGTCGAGAATCCATCGGCCGATCGGGATGATCGTTCCGTTGTCCTCGGCCAGCGGAATGAACTCCACCGGCGACACCAGGCCGTGCTCGGGGTGCTGCCATCGCAACAGCGACTCGAAGCCGGACACGCTCCCGTCGCTTAGCGAGACGATCGGCTGGTACATCGCGATCAGCTCGTTGCGGGGCACGGCGTGATGAAGATCCGATCCGAGCATCACCCGGTGTCGGGTGTGCTGATCCATCGACGCCACATGCATTTGGCTGCGGTCACGGCCACTTGATTTGGCGATGGACAGAGCGGTGTCGGACCGGCGGAGCAGGTCCTCCACGCTGCTGCCTCTCTCGGCGGTCGCGATGCCGATGCTGATTGTGGGACGGATCTCGTTCCCCTCGATCGTCATGGGCTGGCGGCATGCGTCGAGCATCCGCTCGACGACGGCATCGATGGCGCGGCCATCAGCAGCTGAGAGCAGGGCGGCGAACTCGTCGCCACCGAGTCGAGCCACGGTGTCACCGGGCCGCACGCACGAACGGATGCGGCCGGCGATGGTGCGCAGGATTTCGTCACCGACTGCGTGGCCGAGTGCATCGTTGAACGTTTGGAAGCGGTCGACATCGACGAGCAGCATCGTCACCGACGAGGGTTCGGCCAAGGCCATGTTCGTGCGGTCGCGCAGCAGGGCGCGGTTGGCGAGGCCGGTGAGATCGTCCTGGAATGCCTGGCGGCGCAGCTGCTCGGACAGCTCCGTCTGCGTTGTGACGTCGTGCCACACCCACGCCGTGCCTTCGAGCGCGTGGGGACGTGAGCCGGTGAGCTCCACCGTCCGGAAGCGGCCGTCGGTGTGGCGAACACACAACGTCACGGATGCCGTCCGGCCGGTGGCTGCCACCGAGTCGAACGCTTCGCGGAAGCCCTCGACGTCCGTCCGGTCGAGAAGCACCTCGACCGTTGAACCGAGGAGCTGATCCGGGGCCGTTCCGAACAGCTTCTCGGCCGAGTCGCTCACCTCGGTGAAACGTCCGTCGGAGCCGATCACCGTGAGCACGTCTGTCGCGCCTTTTACAATGGCTCGGAACCGGGCATCGCGGCGGGACTCGGCGGCTTGGATCGCCGCCCGTCGGCGGGCGCCGATGCTCAGTGCGCCGACGACCGCGGCGAGGGTCGCCAGCGCCGGAAGCACGATCCACAGATCGCGGTCGACACGTCGCTGCGCATCGGGTCCGAGTCGTTCGAGCTCGATGCGGAGCTCGGCGATCGCTTCACGAAGTCGGGTAAAGGTAGGGATCACCTGCTCGCTCGAGATGCGGGCGGCACGTTCGGAATCGAAGCTCATCGCTGCGACCTGTTGATTCGCCACGGCGCTGTAGAGCGACATCCAGCGCTCGGCGTTGGCAACCGCGTCCGGGTCGAGTTTGCGCATCGTAGGAGCGGACAACAGCTCGTTCGCCCGGACCTCGTGCTCTCGCCAGAGTTGGAGAAGGGTCGGCCGGTCGAACTCGCTCGCCGACACGAGCTCGGCGCGGATTGCCTCGAGCGTGGTGATCTCGATCAGTGCATCCTGCGTCGCCGACGCGCCACGCCAACCTTCGGTGGCGCGTGCATTGTGCCGCTGCACGATGCCGGTGAGCCCGACACCGATACTGAGGCCGAGCACCGCCATCAGGGCAGTTGTCGCGATTCGCCGACCGGCTCGGGGCCTGGGAGGAGCCTGCATGGGTGGGCCATCGACCGCGGACGGGTCCGTATTGATAGTTCGTTCGACCCACTGCCCCGTTGTTCACGGCCGTCGACGGTCGGAGCGGTTCGGGAAACCTGACCGTGGCCGCGTCGGTGGCCGAACGCCTGTGCGTGTATGCGACGGGATTGTCGATGGTGACGCTGATCACCGATCGAGCCCATCGAACCCAAGATTCCGGCGGCTCGGCGAGACTATGTATGTATGCTACGTACGTGCCCAATAAGACCATCAGTGTTCCGGACGATGTCGTGCCGATCATCGACACCCTCGGTGTTCCGTTCTCCACCTGGGTTGCCAATCAGCTCCGCCATCACGCCGCCACACACTCTGGAGCGAGCCTCGGCCAGCAGCTGCTGGCCGACCGCGAAATGGCTGGCACCACGCTTCCGACCGAAGCAGAGTCGTTGCGGGCGATGCAACGGATGGAGCGTTCCGCGCCGTGGTAACGAGGGGCTCGGTGTACTGGATCGACCTCGACAAACGCCGACCGTGTGTGGTCGTGTCCTCGGACGAGGTGCTTGGCGTAGATGTCTGGCAGACCCATGTCGTGCCCGTGACTTCAAACGTCGCCCGCGCAGGTATCGCCGGCAATGTCTTCCTTCCGGCCAACGCGAGCGGGTTGCCGGAAGATTCCGTGGCGGTTCCCCTTGGTCTCGAACTGATCGACCGATCGGTACTCGGCGAACTCGCCGGACGCCTGCCCAGGGTCTTGGTCGACGACATTGACGAGGGACTCCGAGCCATTCTCGGGATCTGAGAGGGTGCTCACGCGGATCATGGCTGCACGTTTGGCACGCTGGCATCGGTCGAGCGCGGCGACACCACCATTCGGTTTCAGTCGCCGAACAGGCGGTGGACCTCTCGGCGCCACACCGCATGGTTCAGCTCCAGCGCGACTCGGCAAGCCACGAAGCCTTCCGGCGCAGCTTGCGAGTTGCCGGCCCGCTCGAAGAACGGCTGACGGAAGTCGGCGACGGTCATTCCCCACGCCGGCCCGGGCGCGGTTTGCACGGCCACCGGTAGAACGGGTCCGGTCACAAGGTCATCCAACACGGCGGCCATGGTGGCGAGAAGGTCGTGGCAGGGGAACTCACCCTCGTTACAGAAGGCACCACCAAAGCGCGCATATGTTTTGAGCGGACCGTCGCAGAAGACGGCCGCCGGGTTTCGATGCTCCGCGACGAGTGCGACCTCGGTTGCCGTCATCGTCGCCTCGTGCGTGACGTCGAGGCCGACGAGCAAAGGCGGCTCGTTCCATGCGGCGGAGAGAGCCCGTTGGGCGGCGATCGGATCGTGCGCGATGTTGGCCTCGCTCGCCGGGTAGGCGTTTCCGGGCGAGGCGAACGCCCCTCCCATCACGACGAGGAGCCGGGCCCGTGACGCGATCGCCGGGTTGCGTTCGAGCACAGCGGCGAGGGTCGAAAGCGGGCCGAGGGTGACGACCGTTGCGTCGTCAGCGAAACGATCGAAGAGCGAGGCCGCAGTCGTGACCGTAATGCCGAGCGCTGCCGGGATCTCATCGGCGGGAAGGTCCGGACCGTGCCCGCAGTCGCCGAGACCATCGAAGCCATGGATGAAGCTGGCGCGAAGAAGATCCGGAGCAGGGCCCACGGCGTGCGCTTCACCGACGCCGACGGGAACGTCGGTGCGGCCGGTGGCTGCGAGGATGACGGCGATGTTCGCAACGACTCGATCCAGATCGACGTTGCCGTGCACCGTGGTGATTGCCCGGACGTCGACGTCGGGGTTGGTGAGGGCCCACCACAGGGCGACGGCATCATCGATGCCGCCGTCCGTGTCGATGATGAGCGGAATGACAGCCATGGCGCTGGGCCGCTGTCGGCGACTCAGCCGGCGAGGTGCTTGAGCAGCGCCTTGAGCTCGTCGCCGGGGCCGGCTGGCACGATGTAGCCCTCTTCGTTCCGGATCTCGGCGAAGTGGTCGCGCACGTCTTCGAGGGTCAGATCCGGGTTGTAGTAGCCCTCGGTGAGACCGATGAAGAAGCGAGCGATGCGTCCACCGGCGGCGGAGTAGATCTCGCCCGTGACCGGGCAGTCCTCATGGACGAGCCAGGCCACGATCGGCGAGACGAGCTTCGGGTCGAGCTTCTCGGCCAGACCTCCGAGGAGTTCCTCGGTCATGCGGGTGCGGGCGATCGGTGCGAGCGCGTTGACCTTGATGTTGGCCTTCGCGCCTTCGGCGGCGAGGACGCGGGTGAGGCCGACAAGGCCCATCTTTGCCGCGCCGTAGTTCGCCTGGCCGAAGTTGCCGAGGATGCCGGAGTTCGAGGAGGTGTTGACGATCCGGCCGTAGCTCTGCTCGCGCATGATCGGCCAGGCGGCCTTCGTCACGTTGAACGCGCCCTTGAGGTGCACGGCGAGCACCGCGTCGATCATCGCCTCGTCCATGTTGTGGAACGACTTGTCGCGCAGGATGCC
>JANPDB010000311.1:0-3723 GCA_031431255.1 Acidimicrobiia bacterium
GCCGCCGCCGGCGGACACCGTGATCGACGATGACCGATGCTCGATGCTGCGCGTTCATCACCCGGCGGTCGAGGCTGATGCCGCGGTCTCCGTGATCCGGTCGTGGCTCGATGCCGGCCGCGACCCCACGCGGCTGGCGGTAGTGCTGCCCCAGCCCGATGCCGTGCTGCTCTCCGAGTTGGCCAGCGCGTCGGCGCGCGGCCACGTCCCCCTCGTCGTCCCCGGCACTCGGATCGGCGATCACCGGATCGTCGACGATTGTGTCCGGGCCTTGTCGCCCACCGACGAGACCGTTACCCACGCCGAACTCGTCCGACGCGCCTACACCTGGTGGGAAACCAACGCCGCCGGGCTCATCGGCGACAACTACGCGGTCGGGGTGATCAGCGCCTTCCTTCGTGCCCTGCTCGACGGCGAACCGATAGAGGCCGCGCTGACCCGACCGGCTCCGCCGCGGGTTGCGTCGGGCGTCACCGTGGTGTCCCTCGACGATGCCGTCGCCCGGCCCTCGGATCAGCCATGGCACGGCGTCGTGATCGTCGGATGCGTCGACGGGCGGTTTCCCCGTCGTCGCGTGCGCCAGCCCTGGTTCCGCAATGATCCGCCACCGCCATCCGATGCTTCCATGGAAGACCTCCAGTCCGAGGACGAACTCGTCGAACACGACCGTTTGCGGCTCGCCGAGCTTCGTGCTGCCGTCGCCACCGACGGCTCGGTCGTCGCAATCGCCGCGCCGGTCGGCGGAGTCCTTCCCAGTCCGTTCATCGACGGCTGGCGCCGCGAGGAGCTCTCGCTGCTGCGTGTGGCCACCGCTCCGCCGCCGAGGCCGCAGTCGGAGACGGTGAGCGATGTCGCAGTGTTCCCATCGGGTTCGCTGCGGTTGTCGGCAACGCAGCTCACCACGTTCGAAGACTGCTCGTGGCGCTACAGCTTCGAATACGGACTCGGGCTGCGCGGGGCCGGGGGAGCTCCGGCTACTGCCGGATCCCTCGTTCACGAGGTACTCGAGCACTTCCTCGAGCCGGGGGCTGTCGACCGGTCACGTGAGCGGCTCCTCACGCTCATCGACCAGCTGTGGAGGGACGATGAGTTCCCCTACGCTGCGCAGGCGCTCGACTACCGCCGTCGAGCCGAGCAGTGGCTGGGGAACTGGTGGGACTTCTTCCGGCAGACGTCGCCCGACGTCCGACTCACCGAGCACCGGTTCGACGTGCCACTCCCGGTGTCCGCCCACGGAGATTCGGGCCGCGCCGACACGCCTGCGCACACCCTCGTCGGATCGATCGATCGGATCGACGTCGTCGCGCCCCGAGGCGACGACATCGAGCGACTTCGGATCGTCGACTACAAGACGGGCAGCCCAAAATCCCAGGCCGAGGTCGACGACGACCTGCAGCTGGCCATCTACCACTACGCCGCCGTGAACGACCCGGACGTTCGCAAGCTTGGCGTGCCGGAGCGACTCGAGCTCCACTACCTCCAAGACGACGCGTCCAAAGAGCGCGTCAAGGTGCTTTCGCGTTTCGTCTCCCCCGACCTCGAAGAGGCCACGGTCGCCCGCATCGGCCGACTCGCCACCTCCATCCTGAGTGAGCATTACGAACCCAACCCCGACGCGAACTGCGACTACTGCGCGTTCCACACGCTCTGTTCCACCAAACTGCAGGGACGCCAGGTCCGATGACCGTTCTCCCAATCGCCGGGTCGCCGACGTTCATTCCCGACGCGCAACAGCAGCGGGCGATCGATCATCCGCTGACGCCGTTGCGAATCGTCGCCGGTGCGGGTTCCGGCAAGACGGAAGTGATGGCCCAACGCGTGGTCAGTCTCGTGCAGCGCGGTGCGGTTAGAGAGCATGAGGTCCTCGGCCTCACCTTCTCGAACAAGGCCGCGGCAAACCTCCGTGACCGGATCGTCCGTCGCCTCGGTCCGGGCAACCGGGTGCAGGTGTCGACCTACCACGGATTCGGCGCCCAAATAATCCGTGAACATACGATCGCCCTCGGCCTGCCGAGCGAACCCCGTCTGCTCGATCGGGCCCGGTCGTTCCAACTGCTGCTCGACGAATTCCATCGGATCGACCTGCCGAACAGAAAGCTCGGCCGTCCGCAGCAACTCGTCGAGGAGACGTTGACCCTGTCATCGTCGCTGGCCGACCATCTCGTCACCGTCGAGGCCCTCCGGGCCGACTGTCTGGCCATGGCCGACGATCGGTCGCTCACCCCGTGGGTGCGCCGCGTGGCCCGCAGCCGAGGCGATCTGTGCATTCTCCTCGATGCCTACGCGACAGCCAAGCGGCGGCTCGGCGTGCTCGACTTCGGCGACCAGATCGCGCTCGCTGTCGAAGCGGTGCGCAGCGATCCGTCCATCGCCGACGCGTTGCGCAATCGCTACCGAGCGGTGCTGCTCGACGAGTTCCAGGACACCAATGTGGCGCAGCGCGAGCTCCTGAAGTTGGTGTGGGTCGATGGATTTCCCGACGGCGCTGCACCCCTCACTGCCGTTGGCGACGACCTCCAATCGATCTACGGCTTCCGCGGTGCGCACGTGGATAACCTGATCCACTTCGACCGGCATGTTCCCGGAACCATCACCGTCGGCCTCGAGACGAACTACCGGTCGACGGATCGGATCGTTGCGCTTGCGAACCGTGTGCAGGCCGCTATCGCGGTTGCCCTGCCGAAGATGTTGCGGCCCCACATCGTCCGGGAGCTCGCATTGCCCATCGAGTCGTTCGTCGCGGCCGATGACCGAGCGGAAGCGCAGGCCATAGCGTCGCGCATCGCTGCGATCGGCGCCCCCTGGTCCGAGATCGCCATCTTGTGCCGCAAACGTCGACTCATCGGCCCGATCGCCGAAGCGCTCGACGACGCCGGTATCCCGGTCGAGATCGTTGGTCTCGGCGGTCTTCTCGTTCGACCCGAGATCGTCGACACCGTGGCCTGGCTCCGACTGCTCGCGCTCCCCGAGGGAGCGGCCGAGGCAAACGTCGCGCTCCTCCGTCTCGCCGGCGGTCCGACGTACCGGATCGGACTCCGTGACCTCGCCACGCTCGCACGCGCCGACCGGGCCGGGCGCGCTGCGCGTCCATCGACGGAGCAGCCCCCCGACGGGGTCATGTCCGACGAGGCCATGTCCGACCGGACCCTGTCCGACGAATCCTCCGAGGGGGCCATGTCCGACGAGGCCATGTCCGACCGGACGCTGCTCGACGAATCCTCCGAGCCGGTCGCCGTCCCCGCGGATCCGGGGCTCGACCTTCGTCGCGTCCTCGACGGTCGCGACATCCCGGGCCTCTCCGCGGCAGCCTGGAACCGTCTCGCCGACCTGCGGGCCGCGCTCGCTGCGCTGCGTCACGTCCTCGAACGACGTTCGATGGTCGACACCATCGAGGCGGTCATCGCGTCGGCCGGACTGTGGAGCGTGGTCGATTCCGTGGGCCACGAAAACCTCCTGCGATTCCTTCACCTCGCCCAGTCGTTCGAGCCGCTCGATGGGCCACGCACGGTCGAATCGTTCCTCGACTACCTCGGCCTCATCGAGATGAGTGAGGACGATCCTGCCGAAGCGACCGCAATTGCGAACGACGCCGTCCAGCTCATGACGATCCATCAGGCCAAGGGACTCGAGTTCGACACGGTGTTCGTCCCGGGGCTCGCCGGCTCAGGGTCGAGCCGGATCTTTCCCGATCGACGGGCGACAGGCAATGGAGCGACCGTCGCC
>JANPDB010000312.1:0-2390 GCA_031431255.1 Acidimicrobiia bacterium
CCCTTTCGCCCGTCGCAGCACTTTCGTAGGAGAACCCGGACCACCATGGCCGAGCTGACGATCAACACCGATGACATCACCGCCGCCCTGCGCAAGAGCCTCGACGGGTTCAACCCGCAGGTCACCCAGCAGCAGGTCGGACGAATCCTCGAAGTGGGTGACGGCATCGCCCGTATCGGGGGTCTTCCCGGCGCCGGCGTGAACGAGTTGCTGGAGTTCGAAGGCGGCACCCTCGGCCTGGCCCTCAACTTGGACGAAGACTCGATCGGCGCCGTGATCCTCGGCGACACCGGCCACATCCAGGAGGGCCAGAGCGTCAAGGCGACCGGCAAGATCCTCCAGGTCCCGGTCGGCGATGGTGTTCTCGGACGAGTCCTGAACGCCCTCGGTGAGCCGATCGACGGTAAGGGTCCCCTCACCGGCGATCTCCGTTCTCGCCGCGTGGAGATCCAGGCTCCGGGCATCGTGAAGCGCAAGCCGGTCAAGGAGCCGATGCAGACCGGCATCAAGGTGATCGACGCCATGACCCCGATCGGTCGCGGCCAGCGCGAGCTGATCATCGGTGACCGCAAGACCGGCAAGACCTCGGTGGCGATCGACACGATCATGAACCAGAAGGGTCTCGGCGTGAAGTGCATCTACGTCGCGATCGGCCAGAAGGGTTCGTCCGTTGCCGAGACAGTGCGTGCGCTCGAAGAGGCCGGCGCCATGGAATACACCGTGGTCGTCAACGCTCCCGCCGCCGACCCGGCTCCGTTCCAGTACCTCGCCCCGTTCACCGGTGCGGCCATCGGCCAGCACTGGATGGAGAACGGCGAGCACGGGCTCATCGTCTACGACGACCTGTCGAAGCAGGCCGAGTCGTACCGTCAGATGTCACTGCTGCTGCGCCGCCCGCCGGGACGCGAGGCCTATCCCGGCGACGTGTTCTACCTCCACAGCCGGCTCCTCGAGCGCGCTGCCAAGCTCTCCGACGCCATGGGCGGCGGTTCCCTCACCGCGCTCCCCATTGTCGAGACCAAGGCCGGCGACGTGTCGGCTTACATCCCGACCAACGTGATCTCCATCACCGACGGCCAGGTGTTCTTGGACCTCGATCTCTTCAACTCCGGCATCCGTCCGGCGATGAACGTGGGCATCTCGGTGTCTCGCGTGGGTTCGTCGGCCCAGATCAAGGCCATGTCCGCGGTGGCCGGTTCGATGAAGATCGACCTCGCCCAGTTCCGTGAGCTCGAAGCGTTCGCCTCGTTCGGATCGGAGCTCGACAAGGTCTCCCAGGCCCAGCTCGACCGCGGCTACCGACTCGTCGAGCTGCTCAAGCAGCCGGCATACTCCCCGCTCCGCGTCGAGGAGCAGGTCGTCGCGATCTTCGCCGGCACCCGCGGCTACCTCGACGATCTCGAGGTCAAGCAGGTCGGACCGTTCGAAGCCCACTTGCTCGAAGCGTTCCGCACCCAGCACCGCGACATCCTCGACGACATCCGCACTACGGGGAAGCTTCCCGAGGGTGATCGTCTCGGCAAGGCCATCGAAGGCGTCAAGGCGTCGTTCGCGGCCAAGGGCTGAGCCGGCGAAAGCCGTCTCGTACGTCAGCACTCCAAGCAATGAAGGGACCACATCGTGGCCGGTGGTGAAGAACGAATCCTGCGGCGCAGGATCAAGAGCGTCAACAGCACGAAGAAGATCACTCGTGCCATGGAGCTCATCGCCGCCACGCGCATCGTCAAGGCGCAGCAGCGTGTCGCGGCAGCTCGTCCCTATGCCGATCAGATCACGAACGTGATCCGGTCCCTCGCGTCGAGTGGCGCCGGTGCCGGTCAGCCCTTGCTGACGCCCAAGGAAGCGGTGAAGACGGTTGCCTACATCGTGTGTGCCGGTGACCGTGGCCTGGCCGGCGCGTACAACTCGTCGGTGATCCGCCTCGCCGAACGCGCCCTGCAGGCCGACGTTGCGCTCGGTCGCTCCTACGTTCTGATCACCGTGGGCAAGAAGACCGAGGACTACTTCAAGTTCCGCAAGTACACGATCGACTCGTCGTTCAAGGGCTTCACCGACAACCCGTCCTATGAAAACGCCCGTGACATCGCCCGTTCGATCCAGAGCCGCTTCGATGGAGGCGAGGTCGACCTCGTCGAGTTGGCGTACACGCAGTTCCTGTCCGCCGGTTCGCAGCGTCCGGTGCTTCGTCGCTTCATGCCGATCGAACTCGACACCGCAGCGGGTGCTTCGGGCGAGGGCGCCAGCGCCGGCTACGAGTTCGAGCCGGAACCCAACGCCATTCTCTCCACGCTCCTGCCCCGCTACGTCGAGAGCCGGCTCTTCGCCGCCCTTCTCGACGCGGCCGCATCAGAGCACGCCGGTCGTCAGCGGGCCATGAAGTCGGCCACGGA
>JANPDB010000313.1:0-1692 GCA_031431255.1 Acidimicrobiia bacterium
CCCTCCCTGCTCGATCCCTCGGGTGTTCACCACGGGGTGCTCCTCGAACGGTGTCGTCGCCTGGTTGCCGGAACGGCCCACGACTTCGTTGACGACGAACGGGCGACAACCGAGGCTCGTCACCTGCTGTATCCGGATCGACTCCTTCTCGGCGCGTATCTCGTGGATATGTTCGGCCAGCATTCCCCGAACGCGGCGGAAGCCCGAGCGGTGCTCGATCGGCTCACCATCGACGAGGCCGACCGTACGGCCGTTGCCGCGCTGGTGGCTGATCGCGAGCTCATGCGCGCCGCCGCGCTGCGTGCTGATGGCCTCCACGAAGACTCTGTGCTCCGCATCGCCGCGCACCTCGGGTCTCCCGAGCAGGCTCGTGCGCTCTACGTGCTGAGCGTCGCCGTAGACGAGTTGGAGACATGGGAGTCGAGCCTGCTGACCGAGCTCCATCGCCTCGTGCTCGCGTCACTTGACGGACCGACCTTCTCTGGTGCCGATGCGCTCACCCTGCTCGATCGGACCCGCGACCGGGCACTTGCGCTGGTCGGGGATTCGTCGCTTCTGCGTGATCGCGTGGCGGCGGCGCCTCTCGCCTACCTCCTCTCCGAGGAACCGGTGGCCGTCGCGCGTCACGTCCGGCTTCTCGAACCGTTCCCTCCGCGTGCGTCGTTTCGCGTTGCGGTCACCGCCGAGTCCGACTCAGTGTGGCGGGTGGAGATTGGTGCTCGCGACCAACTCGGCCTCCTCGCCCTCGTCACCGGGGTGCTCGAACGCGCTCAGCTCGACGTCGTCGACGCCGTTCTCGCGACGTGGGGTGACGGTGCTGCACTCCAGGCGTTCCGGGTTCGCACGGGGGTCATCGGCGTTGCTCCGGACGCTCAAGCGCTTCTCGTCGCCCTGGCCCTGGCCCAGCATCAGCCCCTCGTCGCTGCCGCAGTGAGTGACGCCGTCGTGTCATTCGACGACCTCGGCTCCCCGTGGCACACGATCGCCGAGGTTCGTGCCACTGACCGCCGCGGGCTGCTCCACGCCCTGGCTGTAGCGTTCGCCGCGGCGGGAGCAGACGTTCACTCGGCCCGGATCACCACGAACGACTCGATGGCACTCGACCGTTTCGACCTGACCGACCGCACGGCGCGAAAGCTCGATGACGAGACCAAGGCCTCGATTCGTCTCGCCCTCTCGAACGGCGTCGAAGCACGATCGCTGTCGCGCCGCCTCCCCTGGCGCACAAACACCGTGGGAACCATCCGCAAATAGCCCCGGGCCCATCGGGGACCGGGTGCAGGGACCTCTCGCGACAAACGGCCGACACTCCCACCACCGAGCGGAGGAGTGGCCGCAGAGGTTTTGGACGGGTCGTTGGAGGAGCAGCGAGTGGAGGGGTGGCGCCGATGGGGTCCCCACTCCGAGGAACGGAGACCCGGCGACGGAGGAGCTCGGGCGAGTACCGGAGTGGGTGGGGAGGATCGGTGACAGGACCCCGTAGCGGTGGTAGCTGACAGACCCCGAACGCTCTTGAACAGGGGCGAGGTGAGGGGACCTCGAAACGGTCCCGAACACTGGCGAAACAACACGTTCACCTACGAACGGGGTTGCAACAAGCACGAAACACTTCGGAGACGGCGGAGAAATCCCACCCCCGTAGGTTGCGCCCAGTCATTCATCACATCGCGCCGCCCGACCGCGGACGCGATG
>JANPDB010000314.1:0-6417 GCA_031431255.1 Acidimicrobiia bacterium
AAGCGCCACAACATCAACGCGGTCCGCACGTCGCACTATCCGCCCGACCCGGAGTTCCTCGACCTCTGCGACGAATACGGGCTCTACGTCATCGACGAGGCGAACCTCGAGACGCACGGCCGCTACCGCCAGCTCGTCCACCTTCCGGAGGTGCAGAGCGCTTGTCTCGAACGGTTGACGCGCATGATTCAGCGCGACCGGAACCATGCGTGCGTCATCGGCTGGTCTCTCGGGAACGAATCCGGCATCGGACCGATTCATGCTGCGATGCACGCATGGGCGCGCGCTGCGGATCCCACGCGGTTCGTCCAGTACGAGGGCGCTCATCGCTACGGGCTCACCGACGAGGACCCGTCGACGACGGACATCACCGCGCCGATGTACCCGACCATTGATGCCATCGTCGACTGGTCGACACGCGGCACCGACCGCCGCCCGCTGATCATGTGTGAGTTCTCCCACGCCATGGGGAACTCCAACGGCAGTCTGGCGGACTACTGGCGTGCCATCTCCACCCATCACGGACTGCAGGGCGGCTTCATCTGGGAATGGACCGATCACGGCATCGCCGCGACCACGGTCGACGGCCGCCCCTACTGGGCATATGGCGGCCACTTCGGTGACGAACCCAACGACGGCGCGTTCATCGCCGACGGGCTCGTTTGGCCCGACCGTGTCGCGCATCCCGGCCTGCTCGAAGCCAAAGCCGTGTTCGCGCCGATACGCGTCGAGCCGGTTGACCCGGCGAGCGGCCGGATCCGGATCGTGAACGACTACGAAGTGCTCGACCTCTCCAACGTGCGGTTCACGTGGTCGACCTCCACCGGGATCGAGGGCGAGCTCCGTCAGCTGCGGACGCCGGCGGGGGAGTCTGTCGAAGTCCGTCTGCCGGTCGAGCTCCGATCCGGTCCGGACGCGGCGTGGGTCACGGTTCGCGCCCAGCTGCGATCGGCCACGCCGTGGGCGCCGGCCGGCCACGAGGTTGCCGTCGGCCAGGTGGAGCTTCCCGCGAGGTTGCGCTCCGGCGCCGCGCGGAGGAAGCGCGCGTCGCTGGGCTCGCCGGCCGAGAACGTCCAAGCGGAGGTGACCGATACCGGGGAGCTGCGGACGCTGACCTGGCGCGGCCGCGACATCCTCGCGGCGCCCATCCGTCCGACGATCTGGCGTTCCCGGATCGACAACGACGGTGTCGAGCCCGGCACGCTCGGCATACCCGGAGTGCATACCCGCTGGCTGACGTGGCACCTCCGGGCCCCGCTCCGGGCCGTGGGTCCGGCGATTCGCTCGCGCCGCGGCGCGAGCGAGGTGATCTCGACGGACGCGTCCATCGACGGGGTGCGCTTCCAGCAGCGATTCGAGATCCACGGGCGTCAGGTCCGCATGCTCTGCGTCGCCGACGTTCCCGAAGGGCGCGGCGACCTTCCGCGGCTCGGGCACCGCTTCGCTGTCCCGCCCGGGGCCGAGTGGATCTCGTGGCGGGGACGCGGCCCGCACGAGTCGTACGTCGATCGGCATGCAAGCGCACCGCTGGGTGACTGGAGCTCGACCATCGATGCCCAGTACGTCCCCTACATGCGTCCGCAAGACCACGGCCACCACGCGGACACCTCGACATTCAGCGTGAACAGCGGTGACGAGCCGTTGTTCGCCGTGCGAGCCGACCCCGGTCAGCGCTTTTCCTTCGCGGTGCGCCGGCACAGCGATGAGGATCTCGATGCCGCCTCGATCCCTCCGGAGTTGCCCCGACGAACGGAGGCGTTCGTCCACATCGACCATCGGCTGCGTGGCGTGGGCACCGGCTCCTGCGGGCCCGACACGCTCCTTCGGTATCGCATAGGTCCGGGGACCTATCGATGGGGCTGGACGCTGACGCTCCTCGAGTGATCATCGTTTTCTGCCGATAGTCATGAGGTCCGTAGCGCGAGGACGGGAGACGGTATGAGGACTCGATTGACGGGTTACGGGCTGATCGTCGTGGCCGCGCTCGTCATCGTTCCCGCCGGAAACACCTCGGCTGTGCGTCGGGCGGTGAAGAAGGCAAAACCGAAGTCCACGGCGACGAGACCGACGACGGCTGCACGGGTCAGCTCGTCGGTGTCGGTGCCGGTGCCGGTGTCTGGCGCGGGGCCGACGATCGGGGGGTGTTCCGTCTTCCCTTCCGACAACGCATGGAACCTCGATGTTTCGTCCCAGCCGTTGCATCCACGCTCGGCGGCGTGGGTCGCGTCGGTCAACAGCACGCGGTCGATGCTGCACCCCGACACCGGATCCAACCCGGAGTACGGCATTCCGTATGTGGTCGTACCATCGGGCCAACCGCTCGTCCAGGTCCGCTACACCGAGTACGGCGACGAGAGCGATCCCGGCCCGTTCCCGATTCCCGCCGACGCGCCGGTCGAGGCCGGAGGCGATCGGCACGTGCTCGTGGTGCAGAGCGGCTCGTGACGGCTGTACGAACTCTTCAACGCGCGTCGTTCAGGTAGCGGATGGGAAGCGAGCTCGGGCGCCGTGTTCGATTTGCGATCGAACGCCCTCCGGCCTGCCGGCTGGACGTCGGCCGACGCAGCCGGTCTCCCGATCCTCCCCGGTCTGCTCCGTTACGACGAAGTCGCGTCCGGTGAGATTCGCCACGCCCTTCGGTTCACGGTGAGCAAAACTCAGCGCGCCTATATTTCCCCTGCTCGACACTTCGCCGGGATCCCCGATGACCGTGTGCCGCCGATGGGGGCGCGATTCCGGCTGCGCCGCGATGTCGATCTGTCTCCCTACCGCGGCAACGCGCTCGTGATCCTTCGGGCGCTGCAGCGCTACGGGATGATCGTCGCCGACAACGGATCGAGCTGGTTCATCAGCGGCGCCTCTGATGCGCGATGGAATGACGACGACCTCGGGCAACTGAAGACCGTGCCCGGATCCTGGTTCGACGTCGTCGACACGGGACCGGTCGTGACCTCCGCTGCACCGTGAGGTCCGCGGTGCGCCCGGCGCCGATCACCAACCGTTGACGGCGTCTATCAGCTGACGCAGCCGGCCGGGCTGGCGTCGGTTGAAGCGCATCGAGAGGCGGGCGAGGTCCAGGTGGTCACGTTCGGACCGCTCGACCGAAGAGGGCTCTGCCCGCACGATGGCACCGTCGGTGGCGTAGGAACCGAATTTCGCAACCAGGTCGTCGAGCTGGACGTCCGATGGGGGACGGTGCATGCGCAGGACCAGTTGCTCTCCGACCCAGCGGATCGAATGGTGGTTCGCGTAGAACCCCATGAGCTCCTCTACCGCCTCGTCGACGGAGTTGGTCACCCGGTACAGCGCTCGATCCGACGCGCCCACCCATCCCTGCTCGATCATCACGTCAATGAAGCGATCGAGTGCGTGCCAGAAGCCCTGGCCCAGTCCGAGCATCACGATGGGGACCGGCGTCGCCTTGCCCGTCTGCAACAGGGTGAGTAGCTCGAAGGTCTCGTCAAGTGTGCCGAAGCCACCGGGCATGCACACGAACGCGTCGCTCTCGCGGATCAGTGCAAGCTTCCGGGTGAAGAAGTACCGCATGTCGACGAGGCGGTCCGGATCGAGCAGATCGCTGGCCTCGCTCTCGAACGGAAGGCGGATCGCTGCGCCCAGCGCGTTCTCGCGTCCGGCGCCCTCGAGCCCTGCCGCCATGATCCCGGGACCGGCCCCGGTCACGACCATCCAGCCCTTGGCGGCCATCGCCGCGGCCAGCATCTTGGTCTGTTCGTAGAGGGGCGAGCCGACTTCGGTGCGGGCCGAACCGAAGATCGTCACCTTGCGCACACCGCGGTAGGGGCCGAACGTCAGGTACGCGTCGCGCATCTCGGCCAACGCGGCGTTGGCGATCTTCAGGTCGAGTCGATCAGCGCGGCCACCGGCTGAATCGAGCGCCATCCGTACGCCCGACACCAGGATCTCCCGCAGCTGATCGCGGTTGTCGAGGCGCCTGTCGTTGTCACGGACCCGTTCGCCGACGAGTTCGAGTACGCGGTCGATCGTGGCGTCGAGCTCTGCGTCGCCGACGCGCCGTCTGCTGCTCGGCGCGGTCACGGGACTCGCGCTCTGACGACTCCCGGCATCATCCGTCGGGTCGGCGGTCGGTCCGGATCCAGTCATGCCACCGACGGTACCGCCCGCTACGTGACCGTCGACCACAGCGCATTCCTCCCGCCGCGCGACCGTCGACCACCGCGCATTCCTCCCGCCGCGCGACCGTCGACCACCGCGCATTCCTCCCGCCGCGCGACCGTCGAGTCAGGGTCGCGGTAGTCGTACGCGACGTGCGTAGTCGTCGACCCGGTGCCACTGGGCCGCCGCCCGTACGGCAATGTCGGCCATCGAAACCTCGGGGAAACCGATGAGGTTCGGTCGGATGGTGTCGTTGAGCCGCCCGGCCAGATCGCTTCGAAGCGCCGCGCGCCCCGACGCAGCGCCGACGATCGACCCGACGGTCGCGCCGTTGCAATCCGTGTCGAGTCCGCCCATCACCGCCGTGGTGATGGCGTCGACGCTGTCCATGCGTCCGAACACCAGAGCCATCACACAGAGGGCGGCATTGTTGATGGTGTGGATCGCGTTCATGACGGGCGGTGACATCGCGTTCGTCAATGTTTCGATCTCGCCCATCGCCGACTCCCATTCGTACGCGCGAACGCATATCTCGAGCGTCGACCTCACGGCGCGAGCGAGCCGGCAGTCGGCGGGGATCTCGGAGAGACCGATGTCGACGAGCGTCCGGGCATCGTGCTCGACAAAGGCCGCCGCTTGGATCGCGGCGAAGAACATCTCGCCGTAGATGCCGTTGCGGGTGTGGGTCCAGCAGGCGTCGCGGTAGGCGAATTCGGCTGCCAGTTCGGGCTTCCCGGCGCACACCCAGGCCCAACCGTCGGCCCGGATCTGGGCGCCGATCCATTCGCGGTACGGGTTGCGATGTGTGCGGCAGAACTCGGGCGTCGCCACCGAACGCGCGCCCGGAGCAAACCAGGCCCGGGCCGTTCGCGTGGTCCAGTTGTTGAACGCCTGCAGCTCCGCGGTGCAGATGTCGGACACCGGGATGTGTTCGGCCCACCACTGCGCCACGTGCTCCCAGGTGAACTCCGGGCCGTGCTCCTCGACGATGGCGAGACCCGCGAGCGTGTAGTGGATGTCGTCATCGGCCTCCATGAAGGCGATGTCCTCCCGCATGGAGTGCGGACAGCGGAGGGTGATCCCGTCGTCGACGTCGGCCGACGAGAAGTAGTCGCGCAGCGGCCAATCGCCTCGGGCCTGGAGGTAGCGCTTGATGTCGCCCCGCCCGGTCAGGTGCCCATCGGCAACGCCGAATCCGAGGAACTCCACCGGTTTGCCCAGCGCACAGCCGGTGGCGCGCCCGGTGATTGCTCCATGAAGACGGTCGACGAGTTCGCCTTCGCCTGGCACCCATCCGAGGTCGCGGGGCCCGGGCGGACGCAGCCGGCGGATTGCGTCAAGGTCATCAGGCTCCCGGGCGGCCAAGGTCCCATCTGCGGAAAGTGCCGCGAGCTCGTCATAGAGCCCCCAGACGACGGTTTCGTTCCAGGCATCGGCCGCTGGGTCGAGGGCGTCGATCCGGTACTGCAGGGATGGAACGATCTCGACACCTTCGTCACGTCGTTGAACCAGCTCCTCACGCAGAAGGGCATGCGGGGTCGTCCAGAGCGTCATGGCAGCATCCTCCGGTCAGGCGGGCGGGGACGGCCAGGGTACGACCGTTCCGTGCGACAAGAACCAAATCACCGCTGTCCGGAGCGTAAACAGGAGATGTCTGCAATACTCTTGCCCCGCTCGGACGCATTCGGTCCAGAGCCAGCATCCACACAGGGGGAAAACACCATGAAGCGAATTTGGACCGCTCTCGCGGCCGGCACCGTGCTGAGCGCATCGCTCGCCGTGCCGATCGCCAACGCCGCATCGGCACCGAAGGTGGGCAGCGCATGCGCCCGCAAGCAGGTCAACAAGACCGTGGGCACCCTCGTGTGCAAGAAGGAAGGCGGTAAGTACGTCTACCGTGCCGTTGCAGTCACCGCAGTGACCGTCGCCCCGGTCGCCGCCTCCGGTGCGTCGAACGAAGGCGCTGCGGCCGACGACCTGAAGGGCACCAAGATCACGTTCTTCCACTGGCGCGCCGAGGACAAGGACGTGCTCACCGGCATCATCAAGGATTTCACCGCCAAGACGGGCATCGAGGTCGAGCAATCGATCAAACCCTCGAACGACTACCAGTCTCAGGCGTTGCAGGACATCCTCGACGGGAAGCCGGCCGACGTGTTCACCGCCTTCCGTGGAGCACAGTTCTTCAACATGGCTAAGGCCAACGGCGGGAGCGTCTGGCTCGACCTGAGCAACCAGCCGTTCGTGAAGAACTACAACAAGAACCTGATCCTCCCCGGACAG
>JANPDB010000315.1:0-4333 GCA_031431255.1 Acidimicrobiia bacterium
GGTACCGCGCTCGGTCCGCACGGCCTCAACATCATGGAGTTCGTGAAGGCCTACAACGCCGCCACGGAGAGCCAGGTCGGCACCATCGTTCCGGTGGAGATCACCGTGTTCAATGACCGCACGTTCACCTTCAAGCTGAAGACGCCGCCCGCACCGGTGCTGATCCGCAAGGCGGCCGGTGTTGCCAAGGGTGCGTCGAAGGTCGGCACCGAAACCGTCGGACAGATCACTGCCGCGCAGGTCACCGAGATCGCCAACATCAAGTTGCCCGACCTCAACTCGATCGACCAGGCCGGCGCCGAAGAGATGATCCGCGGGACCGCTCGGTCCATGGGCATCAAGGTCGTCTGAGCCGTCGCTCATCGTTTTCATCGGCTGATCGGGCCGCCTTTCGGGCGGTTCGGCATTCGAACTACAACCCACCAGCACTCGGGACGACCTCGCCCGGCGTGCGCAACGAAAGGATGAGGGAGCATGCCCACAGGCAAGCGTTACGCCAATGCAGCAAAGCGGTTCGACCGGTCCCGTCAGCACACCCCGGCCGAAGCGATCGATCTGGTGAAAAGCCTGTCGAGCGCCAAGTTCGACGAGACGATCGATGTCGCCGTCCGTCTCGGGGTCGATCCCCGCAAGGCAGATCAGATCGTCCGTGGCACGGTTGCCCTACCGGCCGGCACGGGCAAGACCGTCCGCATCGCCGTCTTCGCCGCCGGTGACGCCGCCCAGGCCGCCCGCGACGCCGGTGCCGACATCGTCGGCGCCGACGACCTCGTGGAGAAGATCACCGGTGGCTTCCTCGACTTCGACCTCGCCATCGCGACCCCGGATCTCATGGGTATGGTCGGCCGTCTCGGCCGCCAGCTCGGCCCCCGCGGACTGATGCCGAACCCGAAGACCGGCACCGTCACCACCGACGTCGCCAAGGCCGTCACCGAGTTCAAGGGCGGCCGGGTCGAGTACCGGACGGACAAGTTCGGCAACATTCACGTGCCGATGGGCAAGGCCAGCTTTGATGCCGATTCCCTCGGTACGAACTTCAAAGCGATCCTCGACGAGCTCCAGAAGGCCAAGCCGGCGTCGGCGAAGGGCAAGTACCTCCGCTCCATCGTCGTCAGCTCGACGATGGGCCCCGGCATCAGCATCGACCCGGGCAAGCTCAAAGAAGACGTCGCCTGACCAACGGGTGTTCTGGTGCCTCCTCGGTGGCACTAGAATTCGTCGCTCGTTTCTCGTAGTACCGCAACACCACAATTTCATCCACCTGCGCTGCAGACATCCGGTGTTTCGAACCGCCAGCCTTCGGGCGACTCGGTTCGTACGTAATGAGTCCTCCCGAGGACTCGCCTGACGAGGCGAAGGCCGCTTTCCGAGCAACATCTCGGCTGGGGGCGTTCGTGCGTCGACATCGATGCTCGGACGCCTTTTGTTGTTCCTCCGGAAGGAGGTTTCCATGGAAAATCCAAATGCCGACAAAGTCGCACTCGTCGAAGAGATCTCGAATCTGTTCGCCGGGGCTGATGCCGTGTTGCTCACCGAGTACCGCGGCCTCGCCGTCAAACAATTGGGAGAGCTTCGTGCCACCCTGCGTCCCGCTGGTGGTCAGTTCCGTGTGTTCAAGAACACGCTGGTCCGGATCGCTGCGCATCGCAACGGCCTCGATGCCGACTCGATGCTCGTCGGTCCCACCGCGATCGCGTTCGTCAAGGGCGACGCCGTTGAAGTGGCGAAGATCCTTCGTGACTTCGCCAAGACCAACCAGAACCTGATCGTCAAGGGTGGCGTGCTCGGCACGAAAGTGCTCACCGCCGCTCAGGTCAGCTCCCTTGCCGACATGCCCCCGCGTCTGCAGGTGCTCGCCGAGATCGCCGGTCTGTTCGCTGCACCGCTGTCGCAGTTCGCCAGCCTGCTGGCCGCACCGCCCCGCGACTTCGCCTACGCCCTTTCGGCGCTGGCCGACAAGAAAGAAGCTGCCTAAGAGCGGCACGGATCTTTGGCGGGAGCAGCCCGAAACGGCTTGCTTCCGCCCACCTGCGGTGACCGGGCAACGTCGCCACCCCCCAACGCACTCGGTGCCCGCCCCTGCGGACACCCCACCAGAAAGAACACGAACATCATGGCTTCAGTCAATGAAATCCTCGACAGCATCTCGGCAATGACCGTGCTGGAGCTCGTCGAGCTCAAGAAGGCGTTCGAAGAGCGCTTCGACGTCACCGCTTCGGCTCCGGCGATGATGATGGCCGCCGCACCGGCAGCCGATGCCGCCCCCGCCGTCGAGGAGCAGGACGAGTTCGACGTCATGCTCACCGGCGCCGGCGCCAACAAGATCGCCGTCATCAAGGTCGTCCGTGAGCTCACCAAGCTCGGTCTCAAGGAGGCGAAGGATCTCGTCGACAGCGCCCCGAGCGCCGTCCTTTCCAAGGTCTCCAAGGATGACGCCACCAAGGCCAAGGCTGCCCTCGACGAGGCAGGCGCCTCTTCCGAACTCAAGTAGTGCACGGGAGCGGCCCCAGCACTCAGTGACGTGCCAGGCCGACCCCCCTTGTCTCGCTGAGCTTCGTGGCCCTTCAGCCGCAGAGTGAATTCTCGAAGGCCCGGCCCTCCACGGCCGGGCCTTCGTCGCATGGGGCGATTCGACCGGATTGAGCAGGTCAGGAGGTGATTTCGGCGTGAACCGGCGGTCTTTCAACCAGGCGCGTCAACTCGCCGTCCGGTCACCGTCCACCGTCGGTGCTTGACCTTGCCCCACAGCGCCGTTTACCCTTGCCGCCAAGAACACCGACCCTGTAGCTCGGGCGGCTCCGGGGAGAAATCCGGACCTTTGGCACTCCCGGCCCTCTCGGTCGGTGTTTGCCTCGACATGAACACTTAGCGACGCGCGTGCTAGGTTTGTCGGTTGCCGTGCGCGTCGTCCCCCTTCTGCAGCTTCTTCGGTCGACGGCGCGCGTCTGCGATGAGCTTGCATCCCAGAAATGTGGTGCTTGTGCTATTCCGCTGCGACTCCTGCCCGCCAATCCTTCCCACGAGGAGTGAGGACAATCATGTCCACCCCGCCGCCCCGTGAACGCTTCTCCTTTGCCAATCTGGATGAAGTCCTTCCCCTCCCTGACCTGATCGACGTCCAGAAGTCGTCGTATCGCTGGTTCCTTGATCACGGACTGGCGGAAGCGTTCGCCGACATCAGTCCCATCGAGGACTTCAGCGGCACGCTCCGCCTCGAGTTCGAGTTCGACCCGTTCGACCCTGATCTCCGCCCTGAGCCCAAGTATTCCGTCGAGGAGTGCCGAGAGAAAGACATCACCTTCTCGGCGCCGATCTTCGTTCGCGCCAGGTTCATGAACGCCGCAACAGGCGAAATCAAAGAGCAGACCGTCTTCATGGGTGACTTCCCGATGATGACGGACAAGGGAACCTTCATCATCAACGGCACCGAGCGTGTCGTCGTGAGCCAGCTCGTGCGGTCCCCGGGCGTGATCTTCGCTCCGGGCCGAGACGCCAAGACCCTCGTCACCGGAACCATTCACCCCTACCGTGGCGAGTGGATCGAATTCGACGTCGAGCAGAAGCCCGGCAAGGACGTGACTGCTGGTGCTCGCGTCGCCCGCAAGCGCCGCCTCTCGATGTTCGTCATCCTCCGGGCTCTCGGCTTCACCGAAGAACTGCATCCCGGGTTCCTCGATCGATTCGTCGGTCACTTCTCGTTCCTCGAAGCCCAGTGGGAGAAGGAACGGGGCCAGTTCGCCACGCGCGAAGAGAGCCTCATCGAGATCTACAAGAAGGCCCGTCCGGGTGAGCCGCCCTCGATCGAATCGGCGCGCGCCTACTTCGAGAACGCCTTCTTCAACCCGAAGCGCTACGACCTCACCCGGGTCGGTCGCTACAAGTTGAACCGCAAGCTTGGCGAAGAGATCATCCGGGTCCGCGACCTGTTCGATCTCGATATCGACGTGCCCGCAATTGGCCACGACGTGCTGACCCCGGCGGAGCTTCTGGCCAGCTGTACCTACCTTCTCCACCTGGCCGACAGCCAGGAGGGCTACCGCCTCGATGACCAGGACCACTTCGCCAACCGTCGCATCCGCAGCGTCGGCGAACTGATCCAAAACCAGGTCCGCGTCGGTCTCAGCCGCATGGAGCGTGTCGTGCGCGAGCGCATGACCACCCAGGACGTCGAAGCGATCACGCCCCAGACGCTCATCAACATCCGACCCGTTGTCGCGGCAATCAAGGAGTTCTTCGGAACCTCGCAGCTGTCGCAGTTCATGGACCAGGTCAACCCGCTTGCCGGGCTCACCCACAAGCGTCGTCTGTCGGCGCTCGGCCCGGGTGGCCTCTC
>JANPDB010000316.1:0-3360 GCA_031431255.1 Acidimicrobiia bacterium
ACGATGTGACGCATCGCCCGGCCGACGAGATCGTCACGGACATTCCATTCCGGCGATCCCGGCGAGGCGTCAGGTCGGCAACGCTTGCAGGCGCGGTAGCCGGCGCGCTGGGCCGATGCCGCGGTGCGGTGGAAGCTCACGTTGACGCGCTTCGGGTGGATCGGGGTCGGACAACTCGGTCGGCAGTAGATGCCCGTCGTCTTGACGGCCACGAAGATCGTCCCGTCGAAGCGCTGATCCCGGGCACGCATGGCGTCGTAGAAGCGGTCGTCCTGGATCACGCGGTGAAGTCTGCCGGACGCCGCTGCTACTTTGTGAGCGGGAATCGGACATCCGCGTCCCACTCGTTCACGGACCACGACGCGGGAAGCCTGCCCAACCCCAACGGGAACTCCTCGGCGGTCGGGAATGTCGTAGAGGCTCCCGTATCCTGTCAGCCATGACACCGCCCCCCGTCGACGTCCTCAAGCACATCGGTGACCGCCTGAAGGCGAACGACATTGCCTGGTTCAAGGGTCGCTACGCCGCCGGCGAGTTTGCGTGGCTCCGGGACCTCCTCCCGGAAGGTGGCTACACCACGCTGGGCGAGCGCATCGAGGCAGGCGACCTTGCCTATGTCCGCCGTCTGCTCGCCGGCCTCGACCTGCCAGGATCCGCTGCGGCGGCCGATGGGGCCAGCGCCGCCGGGACGGCCTCGGCAGCCGGCGGTGCGGCAAGGGTCGCGGCGGCGGTCACCGTGGTGAGCCAAGACGATCGTCGCAGGAAGGGGGGCATCTGGCTGCTTCCCATCGCGCTCCTCGCCGCGCTCGGTCTCGGGTTCTGGCTGAGCCACCTCGGTAAGGACGACACGTCCGACAGTGCAATCGCCGACACGACCGTCGCGCTGGTCGAGGAGTCCGTCGCCCCGCCGACCGAACCTGTGGCCACCGACGCGCCCGCCGCCCCGGCGACCAACATCCTCGAAACGGCAAAGGCCGCCGGGAGCTTCACGACGCTCGGCGTCGCGGTCGAGGCCGCCGGGCTCACCGACACATTGAACGGCGAGGGTCCGTTCACCGTCTTCGCCCCGACCGACGAAGCATTCGCGGCGCTCCCCGCCGGAGCGCTCGACGCTCTGCTGAAGCCGGAGAACAAAGAAGCGCTCGTCAAGATCCTCACGTACCACGTCGTTCCGGGAACCGTCCTCGCCGCCGACATCAAGGCCGGCGACGTCGCCACCGTCGAAGGCGGCACCGTGAAGCTCGCCACCGAGGGCGGCGTCACCGTGAACGACGCCAAGGTCCTCGCCACCGACGTTGCAGCCACCAACGGTGTCATCCACGTCATCGACAAGGTGCTGATCCCGTCGTCCGTCGATGTTGCCGCGCTGCTCGCGCCCCCGACCACCACGAGCGCACCGGCGGCGGCAGCAGTCGCCGGAACAATCGTCGACGTTGCCACCGCCAACGGCAGCTTCTCCACGCTCCTGGCCGCAGTCAACGTAGCCGGACTGGCCGACACGCTGAACGACGCCGGCCCCTTCACCGTCTTCGCTCCGACCGACGAAGCATTCGCGGCGCTGCCGGCCGGAGTCGTCGATGCGCTCGTGAAGCCGGAGAACAAGGCCACGCTCGCCAAGATCCTCACGTACCACGTGGTCGCCGGAAAGGTCCTCGCTGCCGATATCAAGGCCGGCGACGTCGCCACCGTCGAAGGTGGCACCGTGAAGCTCGCCACCGCGGGCGGCGTCACCGTCAACGACGCCAAGGTCGTCACGGCCGACGTAGCCACGAGCAACGGTGTCATCCACGTCATCGACAAGGTGCTCCTGCCGCCCGGCGTCGACCTCGCCGCGCTGCTCAAGCCGGCGGCCGACGCGCCGGTCGACCTCACCACCACGAACAAGGCCGGCGACGCAACGGCAGAAGACCTCACCGTCTACTTCGACAGCGGCTCCGCCGTTATCAACGCCGCCGGACAGACCAAAGTCGACGGCGCCGTGAAGGTCCTGTCAGCGCTGCCCGCGGGCACCAAGGTTGCCCTCGTCGGCCGCGCCGACAAGACCGGCGACGCAACCGCGAACCTCGCTCTCTCGAAGCGTCGGGCCGCAGCCGTGGAAGCGGCACTCGTCAAGGGACTCGCCGACAAGGCCGCCCAGGTGACCTTCACCGCCGACGCCAAGGGCGACGCCGAGCAGATCGACGACCTCGCCTTCGCCCGCCGCGTCACCATCGAGATCGCCAAGTAGCCGACCACGGCTGAGCGCCCCGGTCGTCCGGCTCCTCCGATCTCAACCCCAGAGCTCCTCGACGGTCGTATCGAGGACCCGCGCGATGCGGAGCGCGAGGTACACCGAAGGGGCGTAGTCGCCGGTTTCCATGGAGATCACCGTCTGGCGGCTGACTCCAACGGATTCCGCAAGTTCCTGTTGGGTGAGCGACCGTGCCCTCCGACGGATGCGCACAGCCGACCCCGCTGCACCGTCGCGCTCGTCCGAGCGCACCGGCCCTCCGACGCCGCGCTCGTGCGTGGGCATCAGTCGAGATCCGTCCCTGCCGCCAACCGACGTCGGTTGCGGCGCCGCATCCAGACCACGAACACCGCGGCAATCGCAAGGCCGATACACCCCCCGACAGCACCTCCGCGAATGGCGGGACTCATCTCGGCCCAGGAACGACCGCTCCGCCGATCGAGCCCGATCGTCATCCCGACGACGAACACCACGAGGGGAACCCCTGTCGCCGCCTGGACGACTATCGACTTGCGGGACCGCGATGGTCGGGTGACGTTCACGCCACGGCGCGCCGCGTAGATCATCGAGAGGTACATCGGAATCACAAAGGCGGCGGCGATCGACCACAGGTAGGGGGCGGACGACGATGGGGCCGTCCACGCACAGGCAGCCAACACCCAGAGCACGAGGATCCACTGAACGGAGGCGGTGAACGCCAGGCCCTCGTACCAGCGCAGCCGAGCGCGCTCGTCGCCGTAGATGTCGCCGTAGATGTCGCCGTCGTGATCAAGCACCCAGCTCACGACGCGGTCGAACCAATGCACTGTCTCGACCGGAAGATGTGAAGTAGTCATGACATCCATCATGACGTAAACCAAACTTGACGTCAAGACTTCTCAACAATCTCCCCTCGAGTCGGCAAGTCAAAACGCAACGAGCAGCCCTGTCGACGAGTCATTTCGCACCGGCGGGGCCACATGAACACGGTTCGATTCGTATTTCTTCAAACGGTCAAGCGAGTGCCTCGAAGTTCCGTATGTTTCTCCGGCTCCGCATGGTGCGGATTTCTTCCTAGGAGGTCCTTCATTGGCCGCTTCCGCCGCCCCGGCACGTTCCGGGATCCCAACCGAGAAGATCGAGCGGTTCCT
>JANPDB010000317.1:0-5542 GCA_031431255.1 Acidimicrobiia bacterium
GCAACGGCCCGGCGCGTCTGCTCGATGAGCGGGTCCCAGTAGCCCTTCGTGTTGCAGAGAACGAGGGGCTTTCGCTGAATGCCGAGTTGGGTCCACGTGAGCATTTCGGTGAGCTCCTCCCACGTTCCGAATCCTCCGGGAAGGGCGAGGAAGGCATCGGCCAACTCCCCCATCCGCGCCTTGCGGGTGTGCATCGAGTCGACCACCTCGAGCGTCGTGATGCCCATGTGGCCGACCTCTGCCTGGAGGAGTTCCTTCGTGATGACCCCGTGGACGGTTCCACCCGCGTCGAGCACCGCGTCGGCCACGGCGCCCATCAGCCCGACCTTGCCCCCGCCATAGACCAGCTCGATCCCCCGCTCGACCAACAAGGTGCCGACGGTGACGGCGTCGTGCAGAAAAGCGGGATCGGTGCCGGAGGACGAGCCGCAGTAGACGGCGATACGCGAAATGGCTGAGGGCATCGGAGGGTCAACGGTAGCCGTGGGCGTGATCAACCCTCAGCGGCGTCGTCGGCGAAGCGGGTTCGCCTCCGGTGCGATGAGGCGCGGATCGAGCGTGCCGGTGCGCAGGAGCAGCCGCCGACGCGCCGGCGATTCGAGCCGCATCCGGCGAACGAAGTACCCCGCCCCGAGCAGTCCGACGAGTTCGAGCAGGACGAGGAGCCAGGCCGGTCGGTCGAGCGTGGGCAGACGGTGGCTGCCGCCTCGGATCACCGGCCACCAGAACACTTCCTTCGTCAGCCAGGCACCGTCGAGGACGAGATGCCCGAACATCCCGATAGGGATCGCCAGCAGTCGCTTGCGCAGCGCCCGACGGCCGATCGTGACCCCCATGACCGCGAAAAGGACGGCCATGACGACAACGACGCTGTGGAACCAGGCCATGCGACGCGCCGCGACAGCGTCGACGATGTCGGGAAGCAACGCGCCGACGGCGATCAGCCGGTAGTCGAGCGACGCATCACGGAAGATGGCAAAGACGGCGAGAACGGTGGGAACGATGAACCAGAGCAGCATCGCAGGATCTCAGTGAACGATGGCGGCAAGCGCCGTCGGCATGGTGAACCAGAGGAGCACGGCAGGATCTCAGTGAACGATGACCGCGAGCGCCGTCGACATGACGGACCGGAGCAACATCTCAGCAAACCACGACGAGACCCAGAAACAAGACAGGATCAGCGGACGAGGATGGCGCCGCACTCTTCGCATGTGACCAACGCGTCGGCGCTCAACGCACGGATCCGGTCGAGTTCGACCGACGCGAGTTGGAGGCGGCAGGAACCGCAGATCCCACCAACCAGGCGGGCCACCCCGATGCCGTTGTTCTTCGCCCGGATCGCCTCGTAGCGGGCGAGCAGGCCGGCCTCGACCGCGGCAGCTGCCCCCGCGCGGGCCGCCCCGGTGGAGTGGGCCTGCGTCTCGATCGCGGCCCTCGCAACGATCTCGGCTTCGCGGCCTTGAGCCAGCCGGGCGAGCAGCGACTCGCGTTCGGCGGCGTTCCTAGCGAGCTGGGCGTCGATCGGCTCGCGCTCCATCAGCACTTCGAGCTCGAGGTCCTCGAGCTCGTTGCGACGGCGGCGAAGTGACACCAGGTCCGCTTCGAGCGCCTGGAGCTCGCGCGTCGCCGTGACCACGCCACCGAACAGCGCCCGATCGGCCGAGACGATCTTGGCGTCGACATCTTGCAGCTGCCCTTCGAAGGCCGCCTGCCGCTGGCTGAGCGTGGCTTCCTGCGCCCGGAGGGGCGCTTCGTTTCGTTCCAGGTCGGCAACCGCCTCTTCGAGGGCAATGACGGCATCGTGCTCGGGGAGATGCGAACGACGGTGGTGCAGCTGGGCGAGGGTCGTGTCGTGGCTCTGGACGTCGAGCAGGGAAGCGAAGGGCATCACTGCTGCACCGTAGTTGGTGCCACGGCCTCGACCGGCGGGGCCACGACGACCGGGGGAGCAACCGACACCGCGTCGGGCTCGCGGCCGGGCACGGTGTTGCCCGCCTGAACGGGCTGCTGGCCGGTCGGCGTGTCCGACACGATGGTGGTCGTCGTCGCGGTCTTCGACTTCTTTCGTTTCGCCAGCGTGGCACCGCTGAGCCGGTCTTGGCACCGTATACCTCTGGTCAGCGTCGCCCGGGGGAGCGCCGGGCCGGCGGATCCGGGAAGGCGGATGCCAACATCTGGAAGCGTGGACGCACGTCCGGAGACGGCCACGGAGAACCCTCGGCCGGTCACGCCTTCGAGCGGGCCCTGTCCGATGGCCTCGGGCGTCGACCCCACAGGCACGGCGACCGGGACTTCGACCGGTGACTCGACCGGTACTTCGGTGGAAGTTGGCGCGACGCGCTTCTTCCGCGGCTTCACGGAACGCTTCTTGGTGTCCTTCGTCGACTTCGGCTCGTCCACGATCGCGAGGCAGTCCGCTTTGCCGAACACGGTGTAGTCGGGCTCGGCAAATGGCAACTCGGGTTCGAAACGGAGCACCGACTCGGAGTACTTCTGCCAGATCTGCGCGGGATAGGTGCCGCCGAACACTCGGATCCCACCCACGTCGCTCATGGAGATCTTCGCCTTCGGCGAGCCCATCCACACCGCGGTCGCGAGCTGCGGCGTGAAGCCGACGAACCAAGCGTCTTCATAGTTGTTGGTGGTGCCGGTCTTACCCGCCACCGGCCGACCACCGAGCTGCGCTGCCGTTCCGGTTCCCCGCTTCACCACCTGAGTCATCGCGTCGGTAAGTACACGTATCGCATTGGCGTCGGCCACGCGTTCCTGGGAGACCTTCGCCCGGAACAGCACGACGTTCGCCCGGTTGCGAACCTCCTCGATCAGGTAGGGCTTGCGCTTCACGCCTCCCGAGGCGATCGTCGCGTAGGCGCCGGCCATCTCGATCGGGTGCACTTCTTCGACGCCCAGCGCCATGGCCGGAACCGGATCGATCGTCGTGGTGATGCCAAGACGACGCGCCGTCGCCACGATGTTGCGATAGCCGACGATGTACGCCAGGCGAGCGAACGCACAGTTGCTGGAGGCCACGAGTTGATCGCTCAGGGAGGCGACCTTGCCGGTCGCGTCTCCGGCGTTCTGCGGTTCGAACGGATCCGGGTCTCCGCCCGGGTTGGGGATCGGACACGGTTCCTGCCCGCTGAGGTACGACAGCGGACTGATGCCCTGCTCCAACGCGGCCAGCAGGACGAACGGTTTCCACGACGACCCCGGCTGCCGCAGTCCCTGGGTCACGAGGTTGTACTTGTCGGTGTCGAACCCACGGCCACCGACCATCGCTCGCACCGCACCAGTCGGAACGTCGACCGACGCAACGGCGGCGGTGAAGTCGGGTTCGTCGGCGGGCAACACCTCACGCACTGCATCCTCCGCCGCGCGTTGGGCCAGCGGGTCGAACGTCGTCGTGATGCGGAGCCCACCGTTGAACACGGCCTCGTAGCGCTCTCTGGCCGTCTCCCCGAGCCGCCGGTCGTTCAGCAACTCCCGCTTCACCGTCTCGATGAAGTACGTGTCAGGCTTCGCCAACCGATCGGCCGGACGCGGCATGGGGCTGCGCTTGAGCTGTACGGCTTCTTCCGCGGTGATCTGTCGGACCACCACCATGCGGTCGAGGACGACACTGCGCCGAGCACGAGAGCGGTCACGGAAGCGGGACGGGTCGTAGCCGACCGGGTTGCGGATCATGCCGGCAAGGAATGCCGACTCGCCAACGGTGAGCTTCTCGACGGGGAGTTGGAAGTAGCGCTCCGCCGCGGCCTGCACGCCGTAAGCACCCTGGCCGAAGTACACCTGGTTCAGGTAGCGCTCGAGGATCTGGTCCTTCGTGAACTTCTTCTCGAGCTGCAGTGCCAGGGACACTTCGCGAACCTTGCGACTCAGCTCCTGCTTCGAGGTCAGCAGCGACAGCTTGACCAGCTGCTGGGTGATCGTCGACCCTCCCTGGGCGATACCACCGGCATCGACGTTGGCACCGATCGCTCCGAGGGTGCGGAACAGGTTCACGCCCTTGTGCTGGTAGAAGGACGAGTCCTCGACCGCCAGGATGGCGTTCACCAGGGACTTGGGAACCCGGGAGAGCGGCACGGCGCTCCGGTTCTGCTCGGCGTGGAGCACGGCTATAACCCGATTGTTGCGATCGAGGACGAGGGATCGCTGATCGAGCGGGCGGAGTTCGTCGACGTCGGGGCCGACGTAGCGCACGCCCCGCGCCGCCACCGAGAACTGCGAACCGATGAGGACGAATGCCAGTGCTAGCGAAACGGCGCCGATCGCTCCCCCGGCACCGAGCACGACGAGTCGGGCCACGCTGCGGGCGGCACGGGCCGGGAGCGATCGGATTCCCCTCCGCCGGACCATCACGTCATGTTACGGCGTGGTCATTCCCGTCGGGGTACAACACACCCGGGTTGGCCAGGCCTTCGGGATCGATCGCCCGTTTGATCGAACGCATCACCTCGACGTCGGGTCTGCCGCGATCACGAACCAGCCATCCACGCTTCACGCGTCCGATTCCGTGCTCGGCCGACACCACTCCCCCGCAGTCGAGAACGCGCTCCAGCACACACGTCTCGACCGCCTCGAACCGGTCGACGGACGCGGCGACATTCACGTGGAGGTTGCCGTCGCCGAGATGACCGAAGACGACGGTTCGGGCGACCGGCGCGGCCGCCCCGATGGCTTCGTCGAGGCCGTCCACGAACTCGCCAAGTCGAAGGAGCGGGATGCTGACATCGAGCTTCACCACCGGCCCGAAGCTCGACGCGATCTCCCCCTGCGCCTCGCGCAACCGCCACCACTCGTCACGGGTCGCGCTACCGGTGGCGACTGCGGGCTCCCCGACGATCGCACCGGCGGAGGCTTCGACGGCGGCCGCCAGTTCGTCAAAGGCGACGGGGCCGACCGCTTCCACCAACATCGCCCATGGCGCAGTCCACGGCTTTGGTGTTGTCCATGCTCGATGCGCGCAGAGCGCGGCGATGTCGTGGCCGCGCATGAGCTCGCACGCCACCATGGCCGACACGCCCCGAAGGTGACGCAGCACAACGAGCGCGTCGCCGACGGACGACACGCCCAGTGCCGCGGTCACCCGCGGGGCGAGCGCCGGACGGAGCTGCAGCCGCGCCGAGGTGATGACGCCGAGCGTTCCCTCGCTCCCGCACATCAGCTGGGCCAGGTTCAGCCCGGTGTTGTCCTTCGCCAGCCCGTGCATCCGGCGGATCACGCTCCCGTCGGGAAGGACGGCTTCGATGCCGACCAGTTGGGCTCGGGTCATGCCGTAGTGGAGCACGGCATTCCCACCGGCGTTCGTGGCGATCGTGCCGCCGATCGTGGCGCGATCACGCGCCCCGAAGTCGATGCCGTACAGCAGGCCGAACGGAGCTACGGCGCCGGCGAGCTCCGAGAGCGTCACCCCGGCGCCCACGGTGACTTGCATGGCCTCGCGGTCGACCTCGCCGATCGAGCGCATCCGACGCGTCGACACGACGACCTCGCCACCCACGGGCACGCCGCCGCCGACGAGTCCGGTGTTGCCGCCCTGCGG
>JANPDB010000318.1:0-4559 GCA_031431255.1 Acidimicrobiia bacterium
ATCGGCGCGCCGTGCACGTCGTCGGCGCAGACGAAGTGCACGGTGTGGCCCATCATCCGCTGGAACCGCACCCACGTGTCGGCCTGGACGTACTCCATCATGTGGCCGATGTGGAGCGGTGCGTTGGCGTAGGGAAGGGCCGTGGTGACGAACAGCGTGCGGGACATGTGGACTTTCGGGTTTCGAGGCGGCTGATGATGCCGACTTCGTGGGAGGAATCGATGTTAGGACCCCGCGCGTCGGTTCCCGCCGGACTTTGCCGTCTGCGGCCGAGCGCCGATCAGCGACCGCCGGACAGCGAGCGCCGCAGATGGCCCGTCCAGTGCCGCACCTCGCCCTTCCTCTGCCGCACATCAGCCCGAAACCACTCTCCGACGCGCCAATTGCGTTGATGTGCGGCCGGACGGTGTCGAGTTGCGGCGGGAGACGGTCGACGCGGGGCAGGCGAGGCGCGCTGGCAAACGCGACGCGGCTGCGTGAATCGGTAGGTTCGGGGGTGTGAACGGGCGGCTCTACGTAGAAGTCGCCCGGATGAGCTTTCGGCGGCAGAGCACCTATCGCGGGGCGATGGTGGCCGGCACGTTCACCAACTTCGTGTGGGGCTTCCTCCTGGCGAGCGTGCTGCGGTCCGTCATCGGCGACGGCAGTGTCGGAGGTCTGACGAGGACGACCGCGACCGCGTTCACCTTCCTGGCCCAAGGGCTGATCGCCACGGCGCGCATGTTCGGCGACGCAACGCTGGTTGCTTCCGTTCGATCAGGGGATGTGGCGACCGAGCTCCAGCGGCCGTGGGACTGGTCGACCTACCGGTTGAGCTCCGACCTCGGCCAGTCGGTGTTCTCGACGCTGACTCGGGGCGCGTCGATCGTCTTCGCCGGGTGGGCGGTCTACCAGCTGCCGATTCCGGGATCGTCGAACGTTCTGGCCTTCGCCGCTTGTGCAGTCCTGTCGGCCGTGTTGGCCTCGCGCTTGTGGACAATGGCCGGCCTTGCATCGTTCTGGCTCGTCGACGGGACCGGGGTCATGCAGATGGTGGTGGCTGCGGCGACGTTTGGAGCCGGTCTGATCGTGCCCCTCCAGATCTTCGGAGATGGCATTCGCCAGGTGCTCTACCTGCTTCCGTTCGCCGGACTCGTGCAGGGTCCGATCGACGTGTTCTTCGGCCTGCGCAGCGTCACCGCCGTTCTCTCGCTGCAGCTGGTCTGGATCGTGCTCCTCGAACTCGCGCTGCGCCTGGAACTCGGTGCGGCAACGAAGAAGCTGGAGGTGCAGGGTGGCTAGCACTGAGTCGCCACTTCATATGCGCGCGTCACTTGCTCTGTGCGCTCGCATGATGCGCGCCCGCCAGCGCGCTGATATGCAGTACCGCCTGTCGTTCGTGCTGCGAATCGTCGCGGCGTCCGCCCAGCTGATCCTCGAGTTCGTCGCCGTGTGGGCACTCGTGCATCGATTCGGGACGGTCGGCGGGTGGAGCTTCGGGCCACTGCTGTTCCTGCTCGGCGTATCGGGAGTTACCTTCCGTTTGAGCGATGCGTTCGTCGGCGGCAGCATCGAACGGTGTGCGGAGATGATCCGCACTGGACGACTCGACGTGCTCCTCGTCCGTCCGCTCGGACTGCTCTGGCAGATCATGGGCGACGCGTTCGCTGTCCGCCGGCTGATGCAGTTGGCCACGATGGTGCCGCTCGCGGCGATCGGCGTGGCACAGGCCGGCATCGAGTGGACGCCGTTGCGGGTGTTGATCCTGGCCGCTGTGTTCGTCAATGCGACGGCGGTGTTCTCGTCGACGTTCGTGATCGTGAACTGCCTCAGCTTCTGGGCCCCGACAACCCAGGAGATGGGCAATGCCTTCACCTACGGCGGTGCGCAGATGGCGAAGTACCCGATCCACCTGTTCGACGGATGGGTCCGGATGATCTCGGTCTCCCTGATCCCCGTCGGCTTCACGGTGTACCTGCCGTCGTTCCTGCTCTTTGATGCGCCGAACCCGCTCGGAATCACGTGGTGGCAATCGTCGCTTGCCCTCGCGTCGGGCGTTCCGCTGGCTTTCGCCGCGTCTGCGGTCTGGCGGTTCGCGGTGAACCACTATCAGAGCACCGGATCATGAACGACGTCGCCATTCGGACGCGCGGCCTGCGAAAGGTATTCAGCGCGCGTACCAAAGTCGGTAGGGTCCGCCGGGAGCGGCGTGACGTCATCGCCGTGGAGGGGATCGATCTCGAGATCGAAACCGGGTCGTTCGTCGGCGTCATCGGTCCCAACGGTGCGGGCAAGTCGACGACGATCAAGATGCTGACGGGGATCCTCGCGCCTACGTCGGGCGAGGTTCACGTGCTCGGCCATGTGCCGCTGCGCGATCGAACGCTGCTGGCCCAACGTATAGGCGTGGTCTTCGGCCAACGGTCGCAGCTCTGGTGGGACCTCCCCCTCATCGAGAGCTTCACGCTGCTCCGCCACATCTACCGCGTGCCGTCGGCGCAGCACCGGGCAACCCTTGACGACCTCGTCGGACAGTTCGAGCTCGGCCCACTGCTGGACCAGCCGGTCCGCACGCTGTCACTCGGCCAACGTATGCGCGCTGAGCTTGTTGCCGCGCTCGTCCACCGCCCGTCCCTGCTCTTCCTCGACGAACCGACCATCGGTCTCGACGTGGTGTCGAAGTTCGCGCTCCGCGACGCGCTTGCCGTGATCAATGTTGAGCACGGCACCACGATCGTTCTCACCACCCACGACCTCGCCGATGTGGAGAAGCTCTGCGAGCGCGTCGTCATCATCGATCACGGGCGCATCATCCGAGATCAGCCGTTGTCCGCACTCCTCGACGAGGTCGATTCCGGTGTCGATCTCGAAGAGTTGGTCCGACGGATCTACCTCGGCCACCCGCTTCGCTGAGCGCGGTCGGGACCAATCAGCGGTATGCCGCCTCGATCAGAAGGCGAAGCCGGGCTTTCACGCTCGCCGGGGCAAACGATGCGTCGAGCGCGTCGAGATTGCGTCGCCCGAACTCCGCCATCGACCATCCGAATGCAGCGTGGAGCTTGGCGTACTCAGCACTCAACGTGATTGGGGTCACCGTTCGCTGGTCGGTGCTGATGCCGAGCCGAACGCCCCGTCGGACCAGTTCATCGATCGGATGCTCGGCGTAGGAAGCCACGATCTCGGTCTGCACATTGCAGCTCGGACAGATCTCCAGGTGCACCGATGCAGCGACGAGTCTGTCGACAAGTGCCGGTTCCTCCATGCTCCGAACGCCGTGCCCGATTCGGGTCGGGTTGAGCAGGTCCAGGACCTCGCGGACGTTCTCCGGGCCGCCTGACTCACCGGCATGCACCGTGAACGGCACGCCGTGTTCGCGGGCGAAGGTGAAGGCGGGGAGATGGGCGTCGAGCGGGAACGCGATCTCGTCGCCGGCCAGATCGAACGCGACGTTGACCCCGCGGCGGTGGAAGAGTTCGACGAGACGGACTGTCGCCATGCTCTGCTCGGCGTCGAAGTGTCGCAGAGTGCACAGGATGAGCCCGATGTCGACGCTGTGCTCCGCGCCGGCCTGCGCCGCGGCTTCCACCACGATCTCCACGGCGCGCTCAGCCGTGAGGTCGCCCTCCGTGTGAAGGAGCGGCGCGAACCGGAGTTCGGCGTAGACGTGGCCGTCGACGGCGAGTTGCCCGATCACGTCGGCGGTGAGAAGCCGCAGCGCTTCCTCGGTCTGCAAGAGGCCGACCTGTCGGAGCGCTCGCCGCAGGAACTCCGACAGGCTCCCGACGAGGGCCGGGGCCTGGAACTCTTCGAGGTACCGCTCGTGCGTGAGACCGGCCTCGAGTTGGCTGGCCACGGCATAGCTGACTGATGTGTCGAGATGGAGGTGCAGCTCGACCTTGGGCAGTGCCCGCCACCGTTCGATCTCGACGGGGGACGGCTCGGACGTAGGGTCTCGATCACTCACGGCCCCAGTCTGCTGTGCGCCGGCCCGGGTCGTTTTCGGCGCCGCTTCGCGCGTCATCCCTCGTCATCACCGATGTCGAACGTGCCGCCGGTCCGCCAGTAAAAGCCGTCTCGACGATCGAGAAAGTCCTCATCGACGAGGTACCGGCGAAGCGCCGCCCAGTCCGAGTTGAACTGACCGAGGAGGAGATTGACGCGCCTCTCGGAGTAGAGCTGGCCGGGCAGGAAGCGCTGGGAGAGGAGGTCGAGCAGGATGAGGCGCTTCCCGCGCTGCATGGGAATCTGCGTGAGGACCCCGTGTTCATCGAAGAAGGGACGCATCGTCCCGAGGTGTTCGGCGTCGAGTCCGAGGTTGATCAACGCGGCATCGATCAGGTCGCGACGGGCCAGGGCAATGCGACGGCGTTCGTCGTGTTCAGCCGGTGTCGGACGATGGGGTGAGGACTCTGCCACGACGCCGATCTTCGCGTTGTTCTCGTCAGATCTTGGCCACGGTGACCGCAACCTTGGCAGCCTTTGCGAGCGCGGAGATGTCGTCGGGGTCGGAGGTCAGAATCACATCGCCGCGTCGGGCCAGCGCAACCACAAAGCCGTCGACGACATCGTGAGTCGAGGTG
>JANPDB010000319.1:0-16164 GCA_031431255.1 Acidimicrobiia bacterium
CGACAGCTGGGCACGATCGGTCGCGAAGTGGTCGCAGCCGCGGCCGCACTCTGATCCTGCCAGTGGCGCTCTCGGCTCTCCAGTCGCGCGATGACGATTACCGAGATCCACCAGATCGCCTCGTTGCGGTCGCTACTTGACGAGAACCGTCGGCAGGGTTGCACGATCGGTCTCGTTCCCACCATGGGCGCCCTCCACGCGGGACATACGTCACTGATCCGGGCCGCTGCGTCGCGGTGCGACGTCGTCGTCACCACGATCTTCGTGAACCCGCTGCAGTTCGCCCCCACCGAGGATCTTGTCGCGTACCCCCGTGACCTCGACGGTGACCGGGAACTCGCCGCGTCTTCGGGCGCCTCGGTGCTCTTCACACCCGCCGTCTCCGAGATGTACCCGTTCGGACCCGACCGAGTGCTCACCACGGTCTCGGTCGCCGAGATCACCGCCGTGTTGGACGGGGTTGTCCGCCCCGGCCACTTCGACGGTGTCGCCACCGTGGTGGCGAAGCTCTTCGCCATCGCCGGCACGTGCTCGGCCTACTTCGGGGAGAAGGACTGGCAGCAGCTCGCCGTCGTTCGCCGCATGGCCGCAGACCTTTCCCTTCCCGTCGACGTCGTCGGCTGCCCGACGGTGCGCGAGGCCGATGGGCTGGCGATGTCGAGCCGCAACCGATACCTGTCCGCCGAAGACCGACCGAGCGCGTCCGTCGTGTGGCGGTCGCTTCAGGCGGGTGTGGACGCGGTCGCCGACGGTGAACGGTCTCCGGCAGCGGTGAGTGCCGCGATGAGAGCCGTCCTCGACGCCTCGGCCGTCGTCCGGTCGGTCGACTACGCCGCCTGCGTCGATCCGCTCACGTTGGCCACGCCGTCATCGATCGACAGCGAGGTGCGTCTCCTCGTCGCCGCCCATGTGGGTCGGGCCGGGGCGTCAGCCCGCCTCATCGACAACTGCGCCGCCTCTCCTTCCCTCTGAAGCGACGCTGCTGGCGTCAGCCGAGGTGGTCCAGTGTCATGGCCACATGCAGAGCCATACCCGTTGTCATGCACGCTTCGTCGAAGCGCACCAGGTTCGAGTGGTTCGGTGCCGCCGCGTGCGTCGGGATTTCGGGAGGACACGCGCCGAGGAACGCCATGGCGCCCGGAACTTTCTGGAGGACATAGGAGAAGTCTTCGGCACCCATCCCGGGCTGCGGCATGCGCATGGCGCCCCGCTCGCCGAACGCCGCAGTTGCCACCCGCAGCACGTCGTCCGCCACGGCTGCGTCGTTGACGGTGACCGGGAAGCCGAACGTGACCTCGACTTCGGCCGCCGCCTCGTGCGCCGCGGCGATGTTCTCGGCGACCCGGCGTATACCGTCATGGAGTGCCGTGCGGGTGCGTTCGGACACGGCACGGATCGTTCCGAGAACCGTGGCGCAATCGGGGATGACGTTGTCCGTCGTACCCGCGGTGATCTTGCCGACCGTTACCACCCCCGGATCGAACGCGTCGATGCGCCGGGTCACCATCATCTGGAGTGCGATGACGATCTCGCAGGCGATCGGGATCGGATCAAGCGCGTGATGGGGCGCAGAGGCGTGCCCGCCCCTGCCGCGGATCACGATCTCGAACTCGTCGGCCGACGCCATCTGCGGTCCGCCCTTCACGGCGACGAGCCCGGATGGGACGTTTCCGCCGACGTGGATGGCAAACGCCTTCGTCACCTGCCCGGCGGTGGTGAGAAGACCGTCCTCGAGCATGTGACGCGCTCCGTGGTAACCCTCCTCGCCCGGCTGGAACATGAAGAGAACCTGTCCCTTGATGTCACGCCGACGCGTGTGCAGCATCCGCGCCGCACCGACGAGCATGGCGACGTGCAGGTCGTGGCCGCAGGCGTGCATCTTCTCGGCATCGCCGGAACGGAAGTCGATCTCCGCGTCTTCGTGGAGTGGAAGGGCGTCGGTGTCGGCGCGAAGCAGCATGGTGGACCCTTCGCCGCCGCCGTCGAGCACTGCGGTCACCCCCGACGTGCTCGGGCTCTCCTTGATGCGCAAACCCAGAGGCTCCAGGGCATCGAGCAGGCGTTCCTTCGTCCATGGGTTCTCCAGCCCGAGTTCGGGGTGGCGATGGAGGTCCCGTCGCAGTGACACGGCATCATCGAGCAGACGCTGCGCGTCGGCGCGCAGGTCCGGAAGGGCGGCGGTCAGTGTGTCGTTCATCCTCCGGACGATACGCCGCTCGCCGACGACTCGCTCAACCGGCATCACTGGCGGTCCGGGCCTTCCCGTGGCAGGGTGCGATGGTGACATCGTCCTCCGCCGCACCACGTCGACGCCCGGCCATGCCCGTCAAGGGTTCGCCGCCGTCAGACGTGCTCTATCGGCTCGAAGAATTCCGCCGCGGCGATCTCCGCTGGAAGGACGGCCGGGCCTTCTCACTGGCCTACTTCGCCGGCGATGAAGCGTACGAGGTGGCCGTAGAGGCACAGAAGCGGTTCGCTTCCGAGAACGCGTTGAACATGGACGCGTTCCCATCACTACGCGCGCTTACGTCTGAAGTGGTCGGCACCGTGTGCGGTCTCCTCGGCGGTGACGACGAGACCGTGGGTGTGTACACGTCCGGAGGCACGGAAAGCATCCTCACCGCGGTCAAGGGGGCCAAGGAATGGGGGCGCACGCGGGGAGTGCATCGTCCCCGCATGGTGCTTCCCACGACCGCACACGCTGCTTTCTCCAAGGCTGCGGACTACTTCGATGTCGAGGCGTGCCGCGTCCCCGTGGGTCCCGATTACCGAGCTGACCCGCATGCGATGGCCGCCGCCGTGGACCAGGACACGATTCTCCTGGTGGCTTCGGCACCGGCGTATCCGCAGGGCGTCATCGATCCGATCGACGAGATCGGCCGTCTCGCCCAGGACCACGACGTCTTGTTCCACGTCGACAGTTGCATGGGCTTCACCCTGCCGTGGCTGGAGCGTCTCGGCCTGATGACGAAGCCGTGGAACTTCGCCGTTCCCGGCGTCACGTCGATGAGTTGCGATCTCCACAAGTTCGGGTACGCGTCGAAGGGCGTATCGGTGCTCGCCCACCGCTCGAAGGAGCTCCGCAAGCACCAGATCTTTCTGACCAGTGACTGGCTCGGCGGGTTCTACGGCTCGGCGGCGATGCTCGGAACGAGGAGCGGCGGTCCCCTGGCGTCGGCGTGGGCGGTGTTCCAACATCTGGGCGAAGAGGGCTACCTCCACCTCACCGGGCGTGCCTTCGCGGCGCGGCAGCAGATCCAAGCCGGCCTGTCGGCGATCGAGGGCATCGCGGTTCGCGGTGAGCCGGAGGCCACGCTCCTCGCGTTCGGGGCACCGGTCGGAGCCGAGGACCCGATCGACATCTACGCAGTTGCCGACCGGTTGTGGGCGGAGGGCGGCTGGTACTGCGATCGACAGTCCCCGCCGGACTCGCTGCACTGCACGGTCAATGCCGTGCACCTCGACGTGGCCGATCAGTTCATCGCCGCGGTTGCGTCAGCGGTCGAGTTCGTCAGGGACGGTACCGCCGCCGGCGACCGTACGAAGGCCTACGGCACCGTCGAATGACCGGTCCGCCGCCGGTCAGGTGGGGGCGGGTACGAGGCGGTACAGACCGCCTTCGAGCGATGTCGCCACCAGCTCGCCATCGGGGCCGACACCGAACGACGTGAGGTAGCTGACCCGAGCGCCGAGATCCGACGCCCGCCCGCGGCCCGGCACCGGGTCGTCGAGCACCTGGATGCGACCGCTGCAGACATCGCCGAACACGTAGCGACCCTGAAGCGCGGGGATCGCGCTCCCGCGATACACCACGCCACCGACCACGGAGCAGCGGCCATCGGCGTGCGGGTAGTCGAACACCGGCTCCACCGAGTTCTTCGGCCGAGGGCCCTTGAACGACTGGCGTCCCTCCCTCACGCTCCATCCAAAATTGAACGCAGAGCTCGATCCCGTCGGGATCCGGTTGATCTCCTCCACACGACTCTCACCCACATCCGGAATCCACATGTCTCCGGTTTCGGCATCGACCGTCGCCCGCCACGGGTTGCGGAGCCCGAAGGCGATGATCTCCGGCCTCGCCTTCACGGTCTTGACGGTGCCCAGTGACGACGTCCCGCGGCCGGCAAAAGGGTTTTCGGGCGGTATGGAGTAGGGCAGGCCCGCGCTCGGCTTCGGGTCGATGCGGAGGACTTTGCCGAGCAACACATCCGTCCGCTGCGCATTGCCCTTCGGATCACCCGACGAGCCCCCGTCACCGATCGCGATGTACAGCAACCCGTTGCGGTCGAAGGAGAGCGTGCCGGCGTTGTGCTCGTTGAACTGCTTCGGGATCCGCAACAGCACCCGTTCGCGGGAGATGTCGGCGACGCGCCCGTCGAAAGGGACCTCGCTCACGTGGACGACCCCTCGTGTGTCGGTGTAGTCGATGAAGAGCACGTCGCGGACCGACGGAGAGAACGCCAGGCCCAGCAAACCGCGTTCGTTCGCCGAGTCGACCCGGGCCACGATGTCCAGCACCGGGGTCTGGTCGAACGCGCCGTTGCGATAGGCGCGGATACGGCCCGGCTTCTCAATGACGTACAGCGTCTGATCGTCGCGTCGCGACACCACTCCGATCGGCTGCTCGGTTCGCACGAACTCCACGGCCGCGATCTCGACATTGGCGCGGGGCGCAACCGTGCCACTGGTCCGGGCGACGCCGTCCTTGCCCGGAGGGGCCTTGCGCTCCGACGCCGAGGGCGACGCCGACACTCCGGCCAAACCGATCGCGAGCACGCCGACGCCGAGGCAGTACCTCAGACCGCCCGTCCCTCGTCGATGCGGGGTGCTGATCGGTGGAGGGGAAAACGGCACGATGTTCGAGCCTACGGCCCGACCTGTCGCCCCAGTAACGTCGGACGATCGTGAGTGCCGGTCGGGGAACCAAGCATCGGCGCAACTCGGCGAAGCGGCTCGTTCTCGGGCTGAGCGTCGGCCTCATCACCGGAATCTCTGCGGGGCTCGGGTCGGCGGCGTTTCTGCATGCCCTCACGTGGGCGACGGAGACGCGGGTCGACCGTCCTCGGCTCCTCTGGCTCCTGCCCGTCGCCGGTCTCGGGATCGGCCTGCTCCGACGGGCCGCCGGCCGGGCGACGGCGGGGACCAACCTGCTCCTCGACGAGTTCCACACCGAGGAGACCGACCACGACCTGTTGCCCGATGATGCGGCGCCCGACGGGCGAGTCCCGTTTCACCTGGCCCCCTACGTCCTCCTCGGATCCGTGACAACCCACCTGTTCGGTGGTTCAGGCGGCCGCGAAGGAGCAGCAGTGCAGATCGCCGCGGGGCTCGCCGCCCCGGCACGGCCCGCGCTCGAGCGCGCCGCAGGCCGAAGCGGCATTTCCGCCCTCCATGTCCGACGGCTGCTCGTCGTGACCGCTCTGGCCGGGGGTTTCGGTTCGGTGTTCGGGGTGCCGTTCGCCGGGACGGTCTTCGGCACGGAAGCGCTTCGAAGGTGGCGGCCACGGACGTCCGAACACCTGCGGACCCGCATCGACGAAGCGGTGGCGTTCCTACCGGCTGCTGCCGTTGCTTCGTTCGTCGGCCACATCGTCACGAAACGGTTGGGCATCCACCACACGAAACCACCAACCCTCGATTCCTCGATCAGCCTGGGGGTCGTCGTCGTCGCAGTCGCATCGGGTCTCCTGGCTCGAGCATTCCTTGCCGCGCACCACGGGACGCACGAGGCCCTCGTAAGGTCTCGCCTTCCCGTTGTTGCGTGGCCGATGGTCGGCGGTGCGTTGGTCGTCGTGCTCACACTCCTTGTCGGTACGCGCGCATACCTTGGCCTGTCGCTGCCACTGATCGACGCTGCCCTCATCGGCGCGACACTCCCGGCCGGGGCCTTTGCGTTCAAACTCCTCTTCACTGCGGTCACGCTCGGGAGCGGCTTCCCTGGCGGTGAGGTCACGCCTTTGCTGTGCATGGGGGCTTGCCTCGGCACCGCGCTCGCGGGACCGCTCGGCGGTTCCGCTCCGCTGCTCGCCGCCGTCGGCATGGTGGCCACCTGGGCGGCGGCGTCGAACACCCCGATCAGCGCGGCGGTGATGGGGGCGGAGCTGTTCGGGCCGTTGGGGCTGCTCGTGTTCGTTCCGATGAACGTCGCCGCCACGTTCATCAGCGGAACAAAGGGCGTCTACCGGGCGCAGCGCTGACGCGCACCGGTCGCAGTGCTGACGCATTCGGGTTCGACTGCGCCATGATGGCCAGATGGCAGTCATCGACCTCAACGCCGACCTCGGAGAGTCCTTCGGGAACTGGTCGATGGGCGACGACGCGGCGATGCTCGACGTGGTGACCAGCGCGAACATCGCCTGTGGGTTCCATGCCGGCGACCCGTCGGCGATCCGACGAACAGTGCGTGCCGCGGTCGATCGGAACGTGGTGATCGGAGCCCACGTCGGCTACCCGGACCTGGTCGGTTTTGGTCGACGGCGTATGGACGTCGAGCCCGATGACCTCACCGCGGATGTTCTGTATCAACTCGGGGCGCTCGACGGGATGTGCCGCGTTGCCGGCACGCGGCTCTGTTACGTGAAGGCCCACGGAGCCTTGTACCACCGGGTCAACAGCGACCTTCCGCAAGCCCGGGCGTTCGCTTCCGCCGTCGCGCTCTTCGACCCGACTCTGCCCATCCTCGGCGCCGATGGACCGCTCGCGGCCGAAGCTCTGTCGAACGGATTGCGTGTCGTCGGGGAAGGACTGGCGGACCGCGCCTATCGAGACGACGGCACGCTCGTCCCGCGCAGCCAACCCGGTGCGGTCCATTCCGATCCCGAGGCAGTCGCCGCTCAGGCCGTGGCTCTTGCCCGGCGTCAGGAGATCGGGTCCATCTGCCTGCACGGGGACAGCCCGAACGCCGTGGCGAATGCTCGTGAGGTCCGTTCCCGTCTTCGTCATGAAGGCTTCGCCGTGCGGTCATTTGTCGACTCCTCGGAATCATAAGTAGACGTAGGAGATGGTGTGGGCGGATCTGCGAGTCGGGACGGCCAATCCGAACTCGTATGGCGGGCGTATGGAGAGCACGGTGTGCTCATCGAGTGCCGAGACCTGGCCGAGGTGCATGCGCGCTTTCGAGCGGTGCGCGGGAGTGAACTCGTGGAGGAGTGCGTTCCCGGTGCGGAAACGCTCTATGTCCGGCCCCGGAACCCGGCAGCGTCGAGGGCTGACCTCGTCCGACTGATTGGACTGCTTCCGCCCGTCTCGAAAACGTTCGGCGACGGCGAACGGCCCCTCCACATCGTCGACGTCGTCTACGACGGGGTCGACCTCGGCGACGTCGCTTCGCTCACAAGCATGTCGATCGAGGAAGTCGTGCGGCGCCACACGGCGCCGACCTACATGGTGGCGTTCCTCGGGTTCTCGCGGGCGTTCCCCTATCTGGTCGGCCTCGACCCCCAGATCATTGTGCCCCGACTCGAATCGCCCCGACCGAGCGTCCCGGCGGGATCGATCGCCATGGGCGCCGGGTTCACCGGGATCTATCCGGCGTCGACCCCCGGCGGTTGGCGCCTCCTCGGTCGGTCCAGCGCGGCGTTCTTCGACGAGAGCCGCGACCCGCCCGGTTTGCTCGCCGCGGGCGATCACGTCCGATTCCGGGCGGTCGGACCGTGACCCTCGTCGTGCGCCGGTTCGGCTCGATGGTCACCCTCCAGGACCGAGGCCGTCGTGGGCGGGCCCACGAAGGAATCGCCCGCGCCGGGGCGTTCGACCAGCGTGCCGCTTCTCTCGCCAATCGGCTGGTGGGCAACGATCCCGACGCGGCTGTCCTCGAAGTCCTTCTTGGTTCGTGCGCGTTCGACGTCGTCGATCCGACGACGGTGGCGATCACCGGGGCGGTCCTTCCGGTTCGTGTCAACGGCATGGACGCGTCGCAGAATCACGCGATCGAGCTCCATCGAGGCGATCGTCTCGAGCTCGGCAGCCCGACGGATGGTCTGCGCGCGTACCTTGCGCTCAGCGGCGGTGTCAATGCACCGCTGGTGTTGGGCAGCCGGTCGTATGACTCGCTCGGCAGGATCGGCCCTCCTCCGTTGGCAGTTGGCGATGTCGTCCGGCCGGGACCATCAGCCCCGGGTGAGGCCTGGTTCGAGCTCGTTCCCGTGCGCCCGCGTCCTGCGGTGCCGACGATCGACATCCTCGAAGGCCCTCGTTACGACTGGCTCAGCGCCCAGGCCCGCGTCGACCTGACCCGCGGGAGCTGGGTCGTCGAGCCCGCCAGTGATCGCACCGGCGTCCGTCTCCGCGGCGAAGTGCTCACCCGGGCGACGGAATGGGCCGGTCGAGAGCTCGCCACCGAGGCGATGATCCCGGGAGCGATCCAGCTGCCGTCGAACGGCCAGCCGATCATCTTGGGTCCGGACTGCGGCACGACCGGGGGCTATCCCGTCGTCGGCGTGGTGGTGGAGCGATCGATGTCCGATCTTGCCCAACTCCGGCCCGGCCAGCACGTCCGGCTGCGGCTCCGGTAGCGCCGTCGCTCAGTTTGCGGCAGAACACCTCCGAACAGCGTTAGGAGGTGTTCTGCCCCCATATATGGGGGCAACCTCTCTCCCAAGTTTCTGGCGGTGTGCGTGGCGAGCAGTCGAGCGGAACGAGCGGCGCAGTGCCGGGCATGCAGAGGGGCAACCTCTCTCCCAAGGTCAGGTGGTCAGGGGATCGAGGCCGGGCAGTGCCGGCTGGCCCGTGCGAAGGATCGCTTCGATGTCGTCGGCCGAGAGTGCGTGGCCGGCGAGGTAGCCCTGCACGAAGGCGCACTGGAGGGCCTGCACCTGGGCGAGCTGGGTGTGCCGCTCGACGCCCACGGCGACCACCTGGGCACCGAGCGAGCCCGCCAACGACACCGCCATGCCTACGAGGTCGGCAGATCCCGTCCCGTTCGGTCGGTCGAGCGCCTCGATCAACGCGCGGTCGAGCTTGATCTGCGTGAGGGGAAGGCGCTGCAGCGTCCGAAGCGACGTCGTCCCTCCTCCGAAGTCGTCGATCGCGAGGCGCACACCGGCCCGGTTGAGGGTCGCCAGCGCTTCTTCCGCCTGCGGGGTCAGGGTGGGCAGCAGCGCCTCCGGAACGTCGAGGCCGACGTCCCTTGGTGATAGGCCCGACGCGGTGATCGTCGCCAGCACCGTCTCGGCGAAGCCCGGACGGTCGATCTGGGCCGGGACGACGTTCACCCACAGTTGCAAGGGCACCCGGTAGCGCTCCCGCCACGACGCCACCTGTCGGCACGACTCGCGAAGCGCCCAGTCGCCGATCGCGTGCATCGTCTCGAGGCCGACCAGTTCGGTGATGAACGCCGAAGCCGGAAGGAGACCGAGCGCCGGATGCTGCCAGCGGAGAAGCGCTTCGACGGCGACAACGTGGCCCGTCGTCGCCTCGACCTCGGGGAGGTAGTGGATGCGGAAATCCCGGGCGGCCAGCGCCGACCGGGCGATGGCATCGGTGATGACCGGTCCTGGCGCCGCGGCGGCGGTCGGCGGACGAATCGGACGGGGTGGGCGTGACGGGGCCGACTCGCCCGGGGGCGCGATCTTCGGCGTAGCCGAAGCAGTCTGGACGGTGTCGGGCGCACTGCCCGTCGTGGCCAACGCCGTGGCCCTCGGACCCTTGCCCGGGGTCTGCTCCGGCAGCGGCTGCTGACTCACGGTGAGCGACCCGTAGCTGCCTTCGTACACCTGCCAGCGCCCGCGGCCCGCCCGCTTGGCCTGATAGAGCGCGATGTCGGCGCGGTTGATCAGCTCGTCCGGAGAGGTGGCCGGGTCCGTCACCACAGCGATGCCGATCCCGGTCGAGACGTCGGCGGGAAGGCCGTTGACCGTCACCGGTGAATCTTCGAACGCAGCCAGGATGCGCCGCGCCGTCGCGGCGCCCTCATCGGTCGTGCGTAGCTCCGAGAGCAGCACCGCGAACTCGTCACCACCGAGACGCGCCACGAGGTCCTCCCGCCGGATCACGCGCCGTAGGGTGTCGGCGACCTGACGAAGCACGTCGTCGCCGGCGGCGTGCCCGAACGAATCGTTCACCTTCTTGAAGCCGTCGAGGTCCAAGAACAGCACACCGGACATTCCTGCGTGACGTTCGAGGCGGGCGATCGAACGCTGGACCGATTCCCGGAAGGCCAGTCGATTGGCGAGCCCCGTGAGGACGTCGCTGCGCGCTTGATGGACCAGCTCCGCCTCGGCCTGCTTGATGGCGGTCACGTCGGTTGCGAAACCTTCGATGCCGAGCACCGCTGCACCTTCGCCAACCGTGACGTCGGCGGGGGATCCGAGAATCGGCGTCAGGCGCATGTACTGCCAGGAGATCTGGCCGTTCCGCCGGAACAGCCTGATGGTCAGGGGTTGGTTGCACCGGGCCGGGTCCTCGGCGATCTCGCTGAGCAGATGGCGATCGTCGGGATGGACGAGACGGTTCAGCAACCCGCCGTCGGCGAGCACTTCTTCGGGGGAGTAGCCGAGCGAGGCGACCACTCCGCTGCTGATGTAGTCGGTCCGACCGGAGAACAGGTGGCGGAAGACGAAGTCCCCCGAGATCTCCCCGAGGCGTTCGAGCAGCGAACGGCCGAGGGTGACACCGCCGGCCGTAGGGGTCAGCCCGGCCGTGCTCGAAGAGCGGAGCTCCGCGCCGGCGTTGACGGCGGCCATCGTGCTCTCGTACTGACCGATGGCCGCGTCGAGAACGACGCGGTCGACGGCGTCGAACGGGGGGCGACCGGGCTTGCGCAGAACGCCGAGCACCCCGACGATGCGGCCTTCGTTCTGCTCCGAACGCATCGGCGATCCCGGCAGACCCGTCGGTGCCGCTGCGGCCACGATCGGCACGAAGCGGCCGAACACCCGACCGGCGTCGCGGGCGTCTTCTTCGGCCAGCCTCCCGCGTTGAGGAACGAGACCGACGGTGAGATCGTCGTCGAGCACTCCCATCTCGACGGGCTGGCGGGCCCCGAGCACCTCGGCGACGACGCCCGTCGCCGGTGTCCAAGGTCGCTCGACCGATCGTCCATCGATGGCGTTGAGCCGCGCCCGGGTCCCGTCGAGGGACACGCTCCACAAGACGACGCGGTCGCCGAGCCCGTCGTGCATGGCACGGGTGAGCACGAGCGCAGCGTCACCTCGGCTCGCTCGAAGTCCGGTCGTGAGTTCCCCGAGGGCCCGGAGGGGGTCGGCTCGCCAGGTCCCGGTCGCCGACGGCGCTTCGACCGCAGCCGCAGCCGCGGTGAGCGGGGCCGGGTCCGACGGTCCGGTCGCGTCCTGGGCCGCCGAATCGCTCTGCTTCGGGACGAGATGCGGCAGACCGACGGCGATTCCTGCGCTCGCGCCGTCGTCGGTCGACAATGGCCACGAACTGGCGACGATCGGCATCGTCTGCCCGCCGACTGGGGGTAGCTGATCGGAACTGGCTACGTTGGCCGGTGGCACACCGGCGGTCGAAGGGTCGGTCATGGCGGCGTTCCATTCGGAACTGAAGTGCGGTCCAGGAGTGAACACTCCATCGACCACGAAGAGTAACAGTACAACCACGAGGAGTGCTTGATGTCCGAGAGTGAACGCTCACGCCCCGCACCACCATCCTTCTCGCGTGCCGACACCGAACACGCGCATCTCCCGGGGCCGCTTGCGGGCGTCACTGTCGTCGAGGTCGGGACGATGATCACCGCACCGCTCGCCGCCATGATGCTCGGCGATCAGGGCGCCGACGTGATCAAGATCGAACCGCCCGGTTTCGGCGACGTGATGCGCTACCTCGGTGAAACCGTCGCCGGTACCTCTGCGCTCTGGCTCACCTGCAACCGTTCAAAGCGCGGCGTGGCCGTCAATCTCGGCGACCCCATGGGGCAGGCGGTGGCCCGCCGACTCTGCGCCGGCGCCGATGTGATCATCCAGAACTTCCGGCCGGGCGTGGTGGAGCGTCTCGGAATCGACGAACCCTTGATCCGGGCCGACAATCCCGGAGTCATCTACGTCTCGATCAGCGGGTTCGGCTTCTCCGGGCCCATGGCCGACCGCCCCGCGTACGACAACATCATCCAGGCCACCGTCGGCGTGGCCGCCGCCCAGACCGATCCGGCGACGGGCGAGCCCAATCTGTTCCGCAACCTCGTCTGCGACAAGATCACGGCCTACACCGTCGCCCAGGCGGTCTCCGCTGCCCTGTTCGCCCGCGAACGGAACCATCGGCTCACCGGCGAGGTCGTCGGCCAGCACATCCACGTCGCCATGATTGACGCCACACTCGCCTTTCTGTGGACCGACGCGATGATGGGCCTGACGTTCCTCGACCGCGACCGTGTGAGTCCCGGACCGGTGATCGGTCAGGCGTACTCCCTGGCGAGGACGACCGACGGGTTCGTCACGATGTCGATTCTCACCGACGGCCAGTTCCGCGGCATGGCAAAAGCGGTCGCTCACCCGGAGTGGGTCGGCGACCCGCTGCTGGCCACGGCGGGCCTTCGCATGGCCAACATCGGCCTCTGGCAGCCCGGGCTCGGGGAGTTCGTGTCGACCAACACGACGGAGACGGTGGTGTCGGCGATGGTCTCCAACGACGTTCCGTGCTCCAGTGTCACGGCATTGGCCGATGTGGCCGATCATCCGCAGGTGGTCGCCAACAGCACGCTCGTAGAGCACCACCGCGGCGACTACGGGCGCATGCGCGAACCCCGTCCTCCGGTGCACTTCTCGACCACGCCCTCGCGCATCGGGTCGGTGCCGCCCAGCCTCGGTGCCCACACCGATGAGGTGCTCGCAGAACTCGGTTACACCGACGAGGAACGCCTCAGCCTGCGCAACTCGGGAGCTGTCGGCTAACGCAGGCCGAGCTTGCGGGTGCAGGCGGGCCACGGCGCCCATCCCTGCTGGTTCTGAAGCTTGCGTGCGGCTTCGTCCTGGATGGCCGCAGCCGCCTCGTGGGGCAGGCCGGAGTATCCGAGCTTCCGCCAGGTCCCGGCGGCGAACTGGTAGGCGCCGTAGTAGCCGTTTCCGGAGTTGATGGCGTAGTTCCCCCCGGACTCGCACTTGCGCAGCGCCGCCCACACCGACTCCGCAATGGCGCCTCCATCGGTGACGCGAGCGGTGGCATCGGCCCCACCGGCACTTGGTGCGGCGCTCAACCCGAGGACGCGGACCTGAATCGTGGTCGTTGCCGACGAGATGGGTTTCTTGGGCTTCCTGGCCTTGACGGTGGTGACCGGCGCCGGTGGCGTTACCGCGGCGGGCGGGAGAACCGCAACCAGCTCGCTCGAGTCCACCACGAATGACGACGGCTGGCCGGAGGCCACCGGCGGTTGGGGCACCTGTGCCCCCGCGCGAGGTGTCACGAGCAACAGGCCCGTGAGTACCAAGAGCGAACAGCTCAGTTGACGGTTCGAGGGTCGGCGCATCGTTTCCTCCAGGGTTTGGATCCGGGGACGGACGGTCGGACAGCGCGTCGAAGGGGTCGACCTTAGTGGCGATCAACAAGTTCCGGTTCCGGCGGACCATTTCGCGACCTTTGGCGGCCGTTCGCGTTTGTTCCCTTCGGGTCCCTCGACACTGTGCCGAGGCTCCCATAGTGTGAATTGCGGCACACCCGGTGAGGGGCGTGTCGTTCCATCAACCAAAAGGAGCACACCCTCGTGCTGCAGGAATTCAAAGACTTCATCAACAAGGGCAATCTCGTCGATCTGGCCGTCGCCTTCGTCCTCGGCCTTGCGTTCGCCGCCGTGGTCACGGCGTTTACGGAAGGCATCGTCGGTGGCATCATCGCGGCGATCTTCGGCAAGCCCTCAATCGGAGCGATCGGCTTCGATATCGGCAAGGGCCGCATCCAGGTGGGCATGGTCGTGGACGCCATCATCAACTTCCTTGTCGTGGCCTTCGTCATGTTCCTCGTGGTCAAGGCGTACCAAAAGATGCGCAAGGCCAGCCCGCCCGCCGGCCCCACCAAGGAAGAGGTTCTTCTCGCCGAGATCCGCGATGCCATCAGGGCAGGTCGCTGAACCTGCGGATGCCTTGACGGAGCGCCCGCCGGCGTAACGCGGCGTGCCATCCCGTGAAGTACGGCGACCGGCCCGATCGGGCCGGTCGTGGCGCGTCCCTGTTCGTGCGAGCGGAGTGTCAGCGGGCCGCGGCCGGCGGTGCGCTGAGGGCCCAACTGATGACGGCCGAGAGGGCTTTGGTGACCGGTCGGACGGCAACCGGGTCGGCAAAGGGGATCACCGGGACGCGCAACGACCGGTTGACCCAACCGGGTAGCAGCCCAACTGCTGCGGCGGCGATGACGGCATAGGGCCCGCGGCTGATGACCGGAAGAGGCGGGAGAAGGAGGAAGCGAACAGCCTCGCGGGCCTGAGTGCCAGCGCGAAGCTCGGGGCGTATGCCACTCATCCATGAACGGAGCTCGGCGACGCTGCGGGCCGGGCCGGGCGAGGTCGCTCCAAGCATCTCGGCCAGCGTCGCCTGTTCGGCGACGTAGCGGTCGGCCATGGCAGCACTGAGCCGTGTCGCCCCATATCGCTGGTACGCCACGAGGAAACTCTCCGTGAGCGAATGGTGCACCCACGCCATGAGGTGCGGGTCGTTCGCGTCGTAAAGCCGTCCGTCGGGGGCGGTCCCCCGAACTCGTTGGTGAACCCGTTTGACCATGGCCACCGCGCGCTCCGCTTCGGCTGTCGTGGCGAAACTGGTGGTCCCCACATATTCCGACGTCCGCCACAGACGGCCCATGGGATCGGTCCGATAGGCCGAATGCTCGGCGATCCCGGCCATGGCCAAGGGGTGCATCGTCTGCAACAGCAGGGCCCGCACACCACCGATGAGCATCGCCGCGTCGGCGTGGACCTGCCATGTTGCGCTGCCCTGCCCGAAGAGCCCGGGATCGCCGTCGAGCGGCGCATGCAGATTGCGCACCGGAACCCGGTCGCCGACGAGTTGGTGACGGATCGCTCCGGCCAGGGTGGAGCGAACCGAGGAGGTCAGGCGGTCGAGTGGCGTCGTGACTGCAGGATCGGCGCCGGCGCTGTGGTGGAGATCCGACGAAACCATGGAGTTGAGCGTATGCCCAAATCGAGAATTGTGCGTACGGCCGTCACCCGATGCCGAGCGCCACGACGCCGATCGCCGTCATCGTCGCGATCAGGACCCACGACGCCAGGCCGAGCACCAGCGGGCGAGGGCCGATCGCCCGCAGCTTGCGGACATCGACGCCGGCTCCGAGCCCGACCAACGCTGCGGCCAGGAGCACCCGTTCGAGGTTCTTGGCCTGGCGGAGGAACTCGACGGGAAGATCCACCGCAGAGTTCAGGACCACCATGGCGAGGAAGCCGGCGACGAAGAGCGGGAGGATCGGGGGACCCTTGACCGCGTCCGGGCGGGAAACCGGGCCGGAGGTGGGGCCGTCGGTGTCCGGCGATGCGGCAAGGGCATCGTTGACGGCCTTGCGCTCGGCCACCGCGAGTTGTCGTCGTCGCCAGATGCTGACTCCGGTCACGAGCGGCGCGAGGAGGGCGACCCGCGTCAGCTTCACCACGATGGCCGCCTCGCGCGCCGCATCGGATGAACGGCTGGCGGCAGTCGCGACGGTCTGAGCGACATCGTGCACGCTCGCGCCGACCCACGTCCCGAAACGAAGATCCCCGAATCCGAGGGCGTGTCCGATCGCCGGCAGGATGGCGATGGCGAGGCTTCCGCACAGCGTCACCAGACCGATGGCGTAGACCGTGTCGTCATCGTCGGCACCGCTGACCGGCCGCATGGCTGCGACCGCTGATGCGCCGCAGATCGAGAAGCCGGTGGCGACAAGAAGCCGAAGACCGGGGGAGAGCCCGAGGCGCTTGCCGAGCCACTGGGTCCCGAAGAACGTGACGGTCGTCGTGACGAGCACAAGAGCGAGGCCCTTCAGCCCGAGGTCGCGCAGTTTGGTCAGCGAGAGTTGCAGACCGAGGATCACGATGCCGGCGCGAAGCAGTCGTCGTGCGGCGTACTGCAGCCCCGGACGGGCGATGTCGGGCAGGACGCGCAGGTTCGTCAGCAGCGCCCCCATGAGCACCGCAGCAACCAGTGGTGAGAGCACGATCGGGGTCTGGGATTTGACGAACTTCTCGGCCGCGAAGGCCAGCGCGACCACGAGTCCGGCGAGCCCGAGTCCGGG
>JANPDB010000320.1:0-2444 GCA_031431255.1 Acidimicrobiia bacterium
GGCTCGTTCTTCCGAGGACGGGGATTCAACTTCATCATGCCGTGGAAGGAAGGGATCTTCTTCGAGCTGTGAGCGTCCGCTCGCAGACCCCGATGGAGGCACAACTATGAACGCCACCGTTCTCATCATTGCCATAGTCGCTGTCGTGGTGCTCGCCGCTGCGGCGGTCGCGACCATGTCCCGGCGAACCGACCGCGGCGCGGCAACCGGGCTCTTGGCCCGCGAGACCGTCAAGCGCGACCGGTTCCGCCGCCGTCAAGCGAAGGCCGACGTCACCGCCGCCGCTCCGCCGCCGCCCTCAGGTCGAGCCGTCGAAAAGGCTCTGGTGCTATCCCGCGCCGGCGGTGACGTCGAGTTGCGTCCCGTCCCCGGTGCGCCCGCAGTGCTGCGCGCGCCGATGGACGCGGAGCAACTTGGCGTCACCCGTCGTCAGTTCCTCAACAGGTCGACGATCGCCATGTTCACCGCCGGCCTCGGTGGCTTCGGCGCCGCGGTCCTCGCATTCCTGTGGCCCAGCCTCTCCGGTGGCTTCGGCTCCAAGGTCACCCTCGGCAAAGTGAGCGACGTTCTCGCCGAGATCGCTGCGAAGAAGGAACCGAAGTACTTCGCCGAAGCGCGCACCTACCTCACTGCCTACCCGAAGGAAGACGTCGAGAAGGCGAAGAAGGTGTACGCGCCTGGTGTCGTCAAGGGCATGGAATCAGGCGTTGCCGCGCTCTACCAGAAATGCGTTCACCTGGGCTGCAAGGTGCCGTGGTGCACGAACTCGCAGTGGTTCGAGTGCCCCTGCCACGGATCGCAGTACAACCGGGTCGGCGAGTACAAGGCTGGGCCTGCTCCCCGCGGGCTGGATCGGTTCAACGTCGACATCGACGCTGCTGGCAATGTGACCGTCGATACCTCACAGGTCATCATCGGCCCCGCCCAGGGCACCAACACCACCGGCCAGGAGGCCGAGGGACCCCATTGCGTCGGCGGGAAGGCCGGCGGGCACTAAGCCCGGCGACCATCCGTCTCAAGGAGCACCAGTGATCTTGGCCAGCACCACACAGCGCGCCGTCGCCGTCGTCATCGTCCTCGCGGCGTTGGCCGCGTGGGCCGTCTATCTCGTTCTCGAGAACCGGCGGTCCACCAAGGACATCGTCGACAGCTTCCTCGATGCTCCGAACCGAAAGGCGCCGCCGGACGATGAGGTGTTCGAAGGACGCCGCCTCGACCGCTTCCTGGTTGCCGCGCTTGTCGGCGTCTCCGTGCTCGCCGTTTCGCTGCCGCTCTACTGGCTCGGCGAGCCGGGTCGCCAGAAAGGCGCGCTGATCGGCTTCGACAAGCGTGAGATCAAGCGAGGTCTGCGGAACTATGAAGTGACCTTTGCCTGCAATTCTTGTCACGGTCCCGAGGGTGGCGGCGGTGTCGCCAACTGGACGGTCACCGACTACGACGAGAACGGCCAGCCCAAGATCAACCCGGAGACGGGCAAGCCCGTCGTCCGCTCGGTGCAGTGGAAAGCGCCGCGCATCGACAACGTTGCCCTGCGCTACAAGCCGGGTCAGATCACCAACGTCCTCGTCTACGGCCGAGGCGGAGCGAAGAACAACCCGATGCCGGCCTGGGGAACTGCTGGCGGTGGTCCGGGCACGCCGCAACAGATCGCTGATGTCGTATCGCTCCTCTCCTACTGGGCGATCGAGGGAAGTCCAGAGGCGAAGAAGGCCTACGAGGACGCATGGAACTCCAACGGCAACAACAACAAGAAGGCCTTCGCCGTTGCGTTCGAGTACGCCGCCAAAGCCGCCCAGGCCGAGTCCGCCAAAGCCCTGACCGACGAGAAGGCGAACGCCGCAACGCTCGTCGAAAACGAAGCGAAGTCGCTCGAGACGGCGAAGAAGGCGCTCGAAGACGCGAAGGCCTCCGGCAACGTCGTCAGCTTGCGCTCGGCCGAAACGGCTCTGGCCGATCTCGACAAGAACCTTGCCAACGCCAAGAAGACACTCGCTGCCTCTGACGGCGAGATCCTGTTCAATCAGCAGTGCGCCCGCTGCCACACGAACGGTTGGAGCTACGACGAGCCGAAGGAGTCGGCCGGAGGCTTCTACGGTCCTTCATTGCGCAAGAGCAGTCTCACCAACCAGTTCCCCGATCCGGCCAAGCAGGCCGAATTCATCAAGGTCGGGGTAGGCGACCAGGTCGCCTACGGCAGCGGTGGCGTGAACCATTGGAGCGGCGGCGGCATGCCCTACTTCGCCAACAAGCTGACCGACGACATGATCAATCAGATCGTCGCCTACGAACGGGGTCTCGAATGAACGCGCTGATCCTCGGAGCCCTCGAGTGGAACATCACCACCCGAGGGATCATCTTTCCGGCAACGATGTTCATCATCCTGTGCGGGGCGACCTACATGATCCTCGCCACCAACGTCGGTAACCGTCTCGGGTTTCTTCTCG
>JANPDB010000321.1:0-2336 GCA_031431255.1 Acidimicrobiia bacterium
CGAGGCCTTCGCCGAGATCAACCCGCTCGGTCACATCCCGGTGATCGACGACGACGGCTACATCCTCCGAGATGCCCACGCGATCCTTGTGTACCTGTCGGCCAAGTACGACCCGAGCGGCCGCTGGTACCCGACGCATGACCCGGAGGTCCTGGGCGAGGTCGCGTCGTGGATGCTCTTCGCCGAGGGCACGACGAACACCGCGTCGGCGGCCCGACTCCACGACACGCTCGGCTACCCGTTCGACATCGACGCCGTCCGCGCCGGTGCCCACCGGCTCTTCCGGGTGCTCGACGAGCACCTGTGGTTCCAGGAACAGCAGGGCCACGACTGGGTTGGCGGAGCCGCACATCCGACCATTGCCGATCTCGCGCTCTTCCCCGACGTGATGTTGTCCGAGCAGGGCGGGATCAGCCTGGTCGACTATCCGGCGCTGCGCCGCTGGACCGATCGATTCAAGCGGACCCCCGGATTCACCGTCATGCCGGGTATCTATCCGGCGGCGCCCGACGATTCGAGAAGAACAACCGTGGCTGCCTCGGGTTCCGAGGGCCGTGCGGTGAGCATCTCCCGACGAGCGGACGCAACGCGGAACAGCGCAGAGGTCGTCGAGGGGCCCGACCCAATCGTCGACGAATGGTTCCCGGTTGCCACTGCCGCGGACGTTACGCCGGGATCGATGCATCCCTTCGTGTTGCTTGACGAGCGTTACGTGCTGTTGCGCGGCAACGATGGCGGCGTTCTCGTCACCCGGGACACCTGTCCGCACCGGGGAGCCCAGCTGAGCCTTGGCTCCTTCGATGGCGAACGGCTGCAGTGCGGCTATCACGGTTGGCAGTTCGGAGCCGACGGACGCTGTGTCCACCAGCCGGCACATCCGGATCGGACTCCTCCAGCTTCTGCCGGCTTGCCGGCCGTTCACGTCCGGGAGGCATTCGGGCTGTGGTGGGTGTGTGTTGGCAGCGAACCCCGCAATCTTCCCTTCTACGATGCCTTCGAAGCCCACCTAGGGCTGACGACAATCTGTGCGCCGAAGCGGGTGCGGTCGTCGGGTCCGCGCATCGTGGAGAACTTTCTCGACATGGCGCATTTCCCCTTCGTCCACGAGGGGTATCTCGGACGGGTTCCGGAAACGGGCGTGGCCGACTACGACGTCCGGGTCGTCGGGGGCGAGCTCTTGGCGACGAACTGCCTGTTCTTCCAACCCCAACCCGGTCCGTCGGGTGGAGAGGGCGGTGTTGTTACGTACACCTATGGTGTGTCGCACCCTTACGCGGCGAGGCTGATCAAGATCCCGAGCGAGGCCGATGGGGGAGCACGGGAGGGTTTTGAGATCCTGCTCGTGGTGAGCCCCGAGACCGAGGGAACGAACCGGGCGTGGATGATCACGACCGCGTACAACCCCGATGCGGACCTCGCCGCGTTCAACGCGTTCGGTGCGCTGATCTTCGAGCAGGATGTCGACATCGTCGAGTCGCAGCGTCCCGTGCGCCTCCCCCTGGTACCGTCGGGTGAGCTGCACCAGCGAGCCGACCAGATGAGCCTCGCCTATCGGCGCTGGCTGATCGACCGAGGTATCCGGTACGGGACCTCGTCGAACGTCGATTAGGTCGCCAGAGCGAACCCGGGAAGCCCAAAGGCCCTGGTGAATGCGTTTCCGCAGTGTGAAGAGTGATTGCCCGACTCGACATCGGATGGTCTCGCTCAGCTACGTTTGCGCTCATGACCACGCCCCCACTCCTCCGATCCCGCCGAAAGTTCCTTGTCGGCGCCCTTCTCTCGCTTTCCCTCATCGCCGCCGGTTGTTCGAGTGACAAGAGCTCCGACACCACGGCCGCCGCCGAAACCGAAGCCGTTGTCGAAACCGAAGCTCCTGCTGCGGAGACGGCTGCCGCCGTCGAAACCACTGCTGCCGTCGAGACCGCGGCAGCCGCCGAATCGGCTGCTGCTCCCGCAGCCGCCGGCAAGCCGAAGTTCGGCATGATCTACTCGGCCGAATGGGCCGACGGCTCGTGGGGCGAAGCCGCCTTCAACGGCGCCAACGAGCTCATGAAGGCCGGGCTCATTTCCGATATCCAGCTCCAGGAGAACGTACCGCCGGGTGCCGAGGCCGAGCGGGCGCTGCGCGCTCTCGCCGAGGCTGGATATAACCCGATCGTCGCGCACTCGTTCAACTACGGCGACGACGTGAAGAAGGTTGCCGCAGACTTCCCCGACACGATCTTCTCGTACGCCGGTGGATTCGGTGATGTGAAGGCGAACGTGGGCGACTACGACCAGCCGTTCTTCGAGGCGTCGTACTTGTCCGGCATTCTGGCCGCCGGTGTGAAGGGCAA
>JANPDB010000322.1:0-3081 GCA_031431255.1 Acidimicrobiia bacterium
GCGGACCACTCCGACTGCCTCGACGACCGGCAGCCCGCGCCCCTCGAGATCGCGTAAGAGGTCGTACTCGGCGAGCGCCACTCGGTCCTCGGTCTCCTTGACGGCGTAGACAACTCCGCTGTAGTCGACGAATCGCACCACGTGACGGGAGAGACCCCGGGCGACATCGACCAGACGCGGGGTCCGCCAGCGGCGCAGCGACACGCCCCAGGGAAGATCCAGGAAATCGGGATGGCCGTCGCGTTTGACGATTTCCAGGGTCATGGCTCTCATCATGGCGTTGATCCAATACCGCCGACGTAACCGTCCGTCGCGCGAAGAACCCCGGGAGTCCTGCGATGGGCCGAGTGCATCTTCGCAGAAGGTCCGGTGACCTCGAATGGTGTTGATTGGTTGTACTTCGAAGCGTTATCCGAAGCATCGATCGAGCAGGAACTTCCGACTCGGTGCACTGGTGGCGCCGGTGGGTTCCTCCGATCGTCTCTCGTCGGGCCGGTACGTGGCGTAGCGTTGTCGGCCGTGGCAAACGAGAAGCGACAGCGTCAAGACTCCCTTCGAGCACAGAAACTCGCCGAGGCGAAGGTCATCGAGGGCAAGCAGCGCGCACGGGCGACCCAGAAGAAGATTGCCTACGTGGTCGGGGCGCTCGTCCTCCTGCTCGTGATTTTCGCGTTGCTCACCCGGGGCAACACGGACAGCGGCGCCGACACCACGGTCGCCGCGCCCACCACCACGACGGCGGCCCCGGCCACCACGGCGGCCCTGAGCATCCCGGCGGCGATCGCCACGAAGCCCACGGTCAGTGTTCCCGCCGGTCCGCCCCCGAAGTCGCTCCAGAAGACCGATTTGATCGTCGGAACGGGCCCGGAGGTCACTGCTGGGTCGAACGTCACCGTGAACTACGTCGGGCTCTCCTGGTCGACCAAGGAAGAGTTCGACACGTCTTGGGGTCGGGCCCCGTTCAGGGTCGAGAATGTCGGCCAAGCGGCCGTCATTCCGGGATGGAACGAGGGCCTCGTCGGCATGAAGCAGGGCGGTCGCCGTCAACTCGTCATCCCCCCGGACAAGGCCTATGGCGAGGCCGGGCAGGGGGCCAAGATCGGTCCGAACGAAACCCTCGTCTTCGTCGTCGACGCCATCGCCGTGACGCCCAAGGCCTGAAGTCGGTCCGTCCGGGGTCCCGGCGGCGCGGTTCGAGCCCGTATTTTCGCCGGTGCGTGCCGGCAGGATCGACCCGCCGTCGGCCGGTTCACCGCCCCGGCGCGTCGCAGTCGGGGGAGCGTGCGCCTGCGGGGGTCCGATTTCGGCAAGCATGAGCGGTAGTGGCTCCGACGAACCTCACCGAATCGGCGACTGCCGATCTCCGCACCGACCTCGCCGCGGGCGAGGGGTCTGAGCCAAGCCCACGTCGGCGCCGCGCTCCGAAGTCGCCGCTGCGTCGGCGCATGACCAGGACGCTGCAGGTCATCGTCGCCATCTTCCTGCTGAACTACGTCGTCCTGCCGCAGATTGCCGGCTTCGGACGTGCCGTCAAGCAGCTGAGCACGGTAAACGCTGCGCTGCTCCTGCTTGGGGTCGGACTCGAGCTCGCGGCATTCTTCGCCTATTCGAAGCTGACCCAGGCCGCGCTCACCCCGTCACACATCACCGCGCCCACCCTCACCCGCATCCAACTTGCCACTAAGGCCGTCACCAACGTCGTACCGGGCGGAAGCGCCGCCGGCACCGCGCTCGGCTACCGGCTCTTGACGCTTGCCGGCGCCGAACCGTCAGCGGCGGGCTTCGCGCTCGCCACGGCGGGTCTTGGATCCGCGGTGGTACTCAACCTGCTGCTGTGGTCGACGCTGCTCATCTCCATCCCCATCAGCGGGGTGAACCCGATCTACGTCTCGGTCGCGCTGGTCGGCATCTTCGTTCTCGGCGCATTCGGCGTGGTCGTCGTGTTCCTGGTTCGAGGGGCCGAGCGGGCCGACCGCATCGTCCAGGGACTCGCCCGGCGCTTCTCCTTCGTCGACCCTGCGGTCGTCAGCGGGATCATCCGCCGGCTCGGCGGCCGCATTCGTCTGCTCGCCACGAACCGCCGGACACTGCTTCGCCTCGTCGGATGGTCGTTGGCCAATTGGTTGCTCGATGCCAGTGCACTCTGGGTCTTCCTGCGCGCTTTCGGCGTTAGTGTGCGCCCGGATTCGCTCATCGTGGCGTTCTGCATCGCCAACGTCCTGGCCGCGATTCCCATCACGCCCGGCGGGCTCGGGGTGATTGAGGTGACCCTGACCACGATGCTCACGTTCTTCGGTGTTCCGTCCGCCACCAACGCGATAGCGGTGAACTCCTACCGACTCGCTGCGTACTGGCTGCCGATTCCACTCGGCGCCGCGGCGTATCTGAGCCTCCGGGTCGGGCCTTGGCGCGTCGACCGGAAGGCGTCGCTTCGTCGCCTCCGAGACGAGGCCGGACCGATGGTCGACACGGGCGAGAGCGTGTACGACTGGATCAACCGCAACACCGCGCAGAACAGTGCTCCGAGGGTGGTTACCGTTCCGGGCGGCACCGTGATCATCAATGCCCAACGCGCGGCCGAGGTCGGCGCCGCCGACCAGGTATCCCCGATCCCGATGGCACCGATGGCACCGAAGGCGCCGCCGCCGGCGGCGATGCCTGTCGTGCCCGACGATCTGCCCGAAGAGCTGTCCTGACGCGACGATGCCCGGTCGCCGGGACCGGGCATCGTCATGAAGGCGTTGTGCGGCAGAACGCCTCCCAACTCACTTCGGAGGTGTTTTGCCCCCATATATGGGGGCAACCTCTCTCCCAACGTCAGTCGCCGGTGAGCTCGTTGTGGGCCGGGGCTGGCGGAAGGGCGTGGTCGGGGGCGGCGGCGCCACCCCACTGGTGCAGGGTACCGTCGGCGCCCATGACGACCAGTGAACCCGGCTTGGGAAGCTGCATCTCAAGCTTGCCCTGCGACTCGTGGGCACTGATCGCGGCGTCGTGGTAGCGGTCGTAGACGAAGCGGAACTCCGGCGTGTGGTACCAGCCACCGTCGACCGCAGGGCCCTTGGCGCCGGAGAAGATCGCCTC
>JANPDB010000323.1:0-4609 GCA_031431255.1 Acidimicrobiia bacterium
ACCTTCGCTCCGGTTCCCGGTCATCGGGTCACGGTGATCGACGAGCTCGGTTTCCACCAGGCGACGTCTGTTGCCGAAGTACTCGCCGACCGCGGATGTGTTGTCGAGATCATCACGCCCGGCATGGTCGTCGGCCAGGACCTCGGCATCACCCTCGACATGGAGGGCTTTCGCATCCGAGCTGCGGCGAAGGGCATCACCCTCACTCCGGACTCCGTCGTGATGGGCTGGGACCCTGCCCTGCGTACGCTTCGGATCCTCCATCACGTAAGCGGCATCATGCTCGACCGCCAGACGGATTGGGTCGTGCTCGCCGTGCCCAACCGACCCGATGATGCGCTGTTCCGCGAACTGACCGACTCCGGTCTCGACGTTCGCCGCATCGGCGACGCAATCGCACCCCGCCGCGCTCATTCCGCCGTTGTCGACGGCGACCGCGTCGGGGCGGCGCTGTGAGCCTCCTCGCCATCGTCGTCGTCCGCAATGGCATCGTGCCGACGGGCGGCGAGGAAGCAATCGCCGAAGCCAACGGCCGGGGTGTGCTTGTCGGCTCGCTTACCGGTGAAGCTGCGAAGAATCTGTCCAGCGCGCACACGATCTTCACCATGGAGATGCCAGGCTCGTGCCTGGTCGACGTCGCCGACGGCATCGCCGCGATCGACCCGGTGCGGCGCGCGACCGGAGTCATCCTGCCGGCCTCGCCCGATGGCCGCGACCTCGCCCCGCTCCTCGCGCACCGGCTTCATCGGCCTCTGTTCGCGTCGGCGACCGAAGTCCGTGAGCATCGCGTCACCTGTGTACGGACCGCCGGTCGGGTCGGACGTGAGCTCATCCCCCCAGGACCGTTCGTCGCCACGCTCGTCCCCGGCGTGCGTGGGCTCACGAGATCCTCCGCGTTCTCTGCGACCGCGGTGCCGACGACCACCGTGCTCCCGTCGAGCGCACCGGGAAGGCAGGACGGCTCTGAACGGGCGGTGACGAGCATCGCCGTACTCCCGCCCGATCCGACGACGATGGATCTCACCGAAGCTCGGTTCATCGTCGGCGGCGGACTCGGCCTCGGCTCCAGGGAGCGTTTCGACCAACTCGCCCGCGTCGGACGGCACCTCGGCGCGTCACTCGGCGGAACGCGCGTCGCCAGTGACGCGGGATGGATTCCCTTCGAACGTCAGATCGGAACGACGGGGGTAGCCGTCACACCATCGATCTACCTTGCGTTCGGGATCTCCGGCGCAACGCAACACACGAGCGGCCTCGGCGACCCCGACCACGTGATCAGCGTCAACACCGATCCGAGCTGTCCGATGATGACGATGGCCGATCTCGCCATCGTCAGTGATGCCGCCGGAGTACTCGACGCCCTCGAGCGCCGGCTGCGGGACATGTCTAACGATTGAAACGATCGACGAACGCTGCGATCTCGTCGGCCACCAACCGTGCATTTTCGCCCTGGAAGACGGTGGAGTGACCGCCGGGAACCCACACGGTGTGCGTCGAGGCGGCACATTCCTCGACATGGGAGTAATCGAACCAGAACGTGGGCGTCATCTCCGTCGAACGGAACAGCAACGCCGGAGCAGGAATGGGACCGGAGTCCCCGGCGCCGAGCACCGCCTTGTCGACGATCGCATCCACCCCGACGTACCCGAGCCGCTCAGCGGCCTCGGCATTGGCATCGACGTATCCGGTGCGGGCCCGCCACGCACGCCAACTCGCCCGCGCCCACGCGGGAAGCGAGCGGCCCCCACGGTCACGGGCGTTGCGAGTGACATTCCCGAGGCGACCGAGCAAGGTCGAGGGCATCGGTTCTGCGATGAACGAGTCGAGCACCACAAGACCGGCGATCGTGGATCCGCGGCCGCGGAGTTCCTGAGCAAGATGCATCGCGATCAGCCCTCCGTCGGAGTAGCCGCCGATCCAGTAGCGGCCCGTGGGGTCATCAGACTCGATCGCGGTGGCGTACCTCTTCACCATCTCTGCCATCGATCGATCCGGCGCACGCCCCGGCTCGACACCGACCGCCTGCACGCCGATGACCTCGACCTGACCGCGAAGCGAGAGAGCAATCTCGCGAAACCCCATCACGTTGCCGCCGGCGCCGTGCACGAGGAATAGCTTCACCGGCGCGGCATCAACGCCGAATCGCACCAGCGACGAGACCGCACTGAACCCACCGGGGTTGGTGGCACGCTCGGCGAGCAGGCGCGGCGTGGGGGCGTCGAGAAGGACCGTGAGGGGGAGGTCGACGCCTTTCCGCTCTGTGATCCGGCCCAGCAGTTCGACGGCCAGGAGCGAGTGTCCTCCGAGAGCGAAGAAGTCGTCGTCGGGACCGACCCCGTGCCCGAACACCGTTGCGAAGTCGGCGATGATCCGGTCGAGGGGAGTGCCCGGCAGATCCTTTCCCGCTTCCCGGGTCACGGTGGCGAGCGACTGCGGAGCGGGTTCCGGAAGGGAACGGCGATCGACTTTCCCCGACGGCGTCAGCGGGAACTCGTCGAGCACGACGTAGAGCGACGGAGACATCACCGGAGCGAGCCGCGACTCAATAGCCCGTCGAACGCCGACCTCGTCGAAGGACAGCCCTCGAGGCACGATGACGTAGGCGACCAACCGGTCGTCACCCAGACCATGCCCGACGACCGCCGTCACTGCTTGGGCAATCGACGGTTGTTCGATGAGCACCGACTCGATCTCGCCCAACTCGATCCGATGACCCCGCAACTTCACCTGGGTGTCGATGCGTCCGAGGAACTCGTGCACTCCGTCCGAACGACGGATCGCCCGGTCACCGGTTCGGTACACCCGCAACTCCGATCCGTCAATCGTAAGCGTACGAAACTTCTCCGACGTGAGATCTGCACGTCCGTGATAGCCATCGCCGACAAAGGGACCACCGATCAGCAACTCGCCCTCGATCCCATCGGCAACCGGGCGCAGTGATTCGTCCACAACGAACGGACGGACGCCCGGGAGTGGGGAACCGATCGGAACCGTCGCGCCGTCGGTCGATTCCACATCGTGGGCAAACGACCAGATGGAGCACTCCGTCGGGCCGTAGATGTTCGTCACGACACCCACACCGGCCGCTTGAAGCTGATGGACGAGAGCCGGCGGAAGCGCCTCACCGCCGATGAGAACCTGTTGGAGCGAGCGGAGACCTCGGCGGTCATCGGTGTCGGCGAGCATCAACACGGCACGGGTCGGCGTGCACTGCAGATGGGTCACCCGATGGCGCTCGAGCATCGGGCCGAACGAATCACCGAAGCCCGCACGCGGCCCGTCCGGTGCCAACACGACTGTGTGCCCCTCAGTCAATGGCCATAGGAACTCGGTGAGCGACGCGTCGAACGACAGCGTCGAGTGGAACAGGAAGCGCGCGGTGCCCGGTCCACCCGTCACATGGGCGACGGAACGCCAGGCATCGAGGATGAGCGACAGATTCGCGTGGGTGATCCGAACGCCCTTCGGACGTCCGGTCGAGCCGGAGGTGTAGATCACGTAGGCCAGCGAGGTCGAAGCAGGACTGACTGGCTCGGCATCTCGATCGCCGCAAGGAGATCCGCGCAGGTCGGTAACGGGGATCGAGGCAATGCGCTCCGGCAACCATGCGGGCCGCTCGTCCGTCGGAAGAACCACGAGCGAAACACCGGCATCCTCCGCCATGTACCGGAGACGCTCCGCGGGGAGCCGCGGGTCCAGCGGAACATACGCCGCGCCCGACGCCAAGGAACCGAACACCAGCGACACGAGGTCGAAGGAACGGGGAAGAGCCAGACCGATCCGAGGAGCGTCGCCACTTCCCGATGCCGGATCGGCCCCGCCCAGATCGAGCGCCGCGGCGATGGCGCCCGCATCCTGTTCGGCGCTCGCCGACAACTCGGCGAACGTCATCGACGTGTCTCCCGAAAGGAGAGCGGGCGCGTCGGGGCGACGCGCCGCCTGTCCTTTCAACCGCAGATGTGCCGCCATCATCAGGCCACCAGCGTGGCAGTTGCGGTCGCGTTCGTCGAGGGTCGCGACGACGCGATCCACCAGCGAATGCCGAAACTCATCTGCACAGCACTACCTTCGTCGGCATGTCGACGCCCGATGTTGAGGTCCTCGTCGTGGGGGCAGGACCGGCGGGATCTGCCGCCGCTCTCACCGCGGCCCGGGCGGGTCGCTCGGTGGCCCTGCTCGAGCGGGGCCCTTTCCCGGGTTCCAAGAACGTCTACGGCGGGGTCGTCTACGGCCGCATCCTCGATCGGCTGGTGCCCAACTGGTGGGACAAGGTGCCGGTGCAGCGGTGGATCACTCGGCGCGGCACCATGCTCCTCACCGACCACCAGAGCCTTTGCATCGACTACCGCACCACCACATGGGGTAGACCTCCCTATAACGGCTTCACCGCGTACCGTCCCGACTTCGACCGCTGGTTTGCCGACCAGGCCGTCGCCGCCGGCGCGCAACTGATCACCTCCACCACCGCGACCGGGCTCATCCGCGATTCGCGTGGCCGGATCGCCGGGGTACGGACGGATCGTGACGGAGACCTCACCGCCGGCGTGGTCATCGCCTGCGACGGCGTGAACTCGTTCCTGGCCAAGGAGGCCGGGCTCTACGACCACGG
>JANPDB010000324.1:0-2700 GCA_031431255.1 Acidimicrobiia bacterium
GCCCTCGACGCGAGAGTGGTCGTCATCGGGTCCAACGGCCAACGAGAAATCGCTTTCGATGACCTCTTCATCGGATTCTGGACCTCGACCATCGCTGCCGACGAGGTCCTCACCGAGATTCGGCTACCGAGCGCGAGCGGCCTCGGTTGGTCGTACCAGAAGTTCACCATCCGCTCCCAGGACTGGGCGTTGGTCGGCGCAGCCGCATGCGGCGGACGCGTCGCCTTGGCGTCCATGGCGACCCGGGTCATTCGCGCACGAGCCACCGAGGCCGCGTTGGCGGCCGGAGCGTCCTTGGCCGACGCGGCAGCGTTCGCAGACGAGGGCTCCGACCCACCCGCCGATCTACGCGGTTCTTCCGCGTTTCGCCGCCACCTCGCTCGAGTGCTGGTTGCCGATGCGCTTGGCGATGCGGTACGGAGCAGTTCGACGCGCGACTGACACGGCTGACCAACCGTCGACCTGGGTAAGGGGACGACCGAACGTTGCAAGCCCGATCGTCGCAACGGCGAATGCGTCACCGTCTCGGGGTGCCTCGACTGAGCAAGGGCGAACCCGCAGTCCTATGCTTCCGCGATGACTCACGCCATCCCCGCAAGTGTCGAAGACATCACTCCCGAATGGCTGAGCGGCGTGTTCGCCGAATCTGGAGTGAGCCCGGTCGCTGTCACCGGAGTCGAGATCAGTCGTATCGGGGAGGGTGTCGGCTTCACCGGCGAGATCCATCGGATTTCGCTGTCGTATGCGGACCCGGCCGCCGCCTTCGCGGCAGGAGCCCCGGCGTCGGTGGTCTCGAAAATCCCGACCCGAGATCCCGGAGGTCGGATGATTGGCACGATGCTGCGCCTCTACGAGAAGGAGTCCGGCTTTTACCGGCACCTGGCGAAGCACAGTCCCGTCCGCGTGCCTTCGTGCTACTACAACGGAGCCGATGTCGAGAGCCAGCAGTGGTGTCTTCTGCTCGAAGATATGCACACATATGACGTCGGTGATCAACTCCAACCGTGCAGCCTCGAGCAGGCCCGCACGCTGATCAGTGCGATGGCAAGGATTCACGCCCAGTGGAGTGATGGACGAGCCGACGACCTTCATTGGCTTCCGCAAATCGACGATGCGTCGAACTCCGGGATGGTGGCGATGTACGACGACTGCCTACCGGTCGCCACGGCGCGCTACTCCCATCTGGTGCCGGAGTACATGATGGAGTGGGGAAAGAGGTTCAGCCCGCACGCACTCTCCTGGGTAGCCGACTACGCGTCACAGCCGAGAACCGTCACTCATGGCGACTTCAGAATCGACAACATCGTCTTCTCGCCGACGGCTCCACTCACGGACTTTGCATTCCTCGACTGGCAACTCACCAGCCGCGGCCCCGGTGCCACAGACCTCTATTACTTCCTCGCGCTCAGTCTCGACCCCGAGGTGTCGTGCGGGAACTTCGACGAACTCGTCGACCTCTATCTTGCCGAGCACGCAGCAGCAGGCGCAACGCCGCCGAGCCTCGAAGTGCTGCTGCACCAAATGCGCGGCATCGGTCTGTTCTTCTCCGTGTTGGGAGTTGTCACAGCGGCGACCCTCGATACCGCGAACAAACGGGGCGAAGAACTCTTCCTCACAATGTGGAGGCGCGCCGTAGCATTCGCCGAGCACCTTGACCTCAGCCCCGCGCTACCTGTCGGCAGCTGACGGCCGAACGCCTTCCCTGCACGCCGAGCCGATTCGCTCCATCATCACGCGGTGAAGACAACCGGATAGCTGGACCAGTAGGGGCGGCTGGTTGCGGCATCGACGACCGGTGGGTTGGCCGAGTCGCGACGCGCGCCGCGGTCGATCATCGCCTGCACCGCAATCGTCGCGAGGCCGAAGAGATGGTTGGTGGCGTCGTCTCCTTCGCCGAGCAGAACGCCCGCGGCCAATTCCTGGCCGATGCAATGATGCATCCCGTGTCCAAACGACAGCCCGAATGGACCGACGTCCTCGCGGCCCACGACTCGATACGGGTTGAACACCGCAGCGTCGTCTCCGAAGATCGAGGGGTCACGGTTGACCGACATGAGGTCGATCACGACCTTCGATCCAGACCGGATAACGGAACCGTCCTTGCGCGTAACCTCCGAACGGGCCCAGCGTTGAGCGACCGGACTGGAGGGTTGGAGGCGAACCGTCTCATGCACGCACCGCTGCACGAACAACCGATCAGCGCGTAAACGATCCTCATCCTCCGGGTGGGAAGCGATCCACGTGAAGATGTTGTCGAGTGATCTGGTGAATGCTGTGGCGCTCGTGTGCGCACCGGCGAGAAGGAAGAACGCGATCTCGCGCTGGATGATGTCGGCTGGGAGCGGGAGTTGGTCTACGTTGCGGAGGAGGACGGTCAACACGTCACGTGGTAATGACGACTCGGCGGCTCGTCCTGCGCCCACGTCATCGATCAGGGCCCGGCGACGCGTGATCGATGGGTCGAGGAACTCCATCTGGAAGCGGCCCATCGCTTCAGCGACTTCGCCGTTGACGACGGCCTTGTCACGTGTGGAGTGGGCGATTGTGGCACCCTCGATAAACTTCATCATCTGGGCGTAGAGCCGGTGCGTCTCGGCCGCCGTGCCGGTGGGGCGGTCGACGCCGGCATTGAACGCGGCGAGGTTCATCATCAGCTGATGGCTCAAGGTGACGAGCTCACTGGAACCGGCCGCGACGTGG
>JANPDB010000325.1:0-5946 GCA_031431255.1 Acidimicrobiia bacterium
GGATCGTGGCCATCACCGGACGCATCGACCTCGTGCACTGCAACGGCTCGCGCGACGCCGAGGGCAGCGGACGTGATCGGCACCAAAACTTTTCCGTGCTCGGCACGGACAACACCGTTTCGCCCCGGATCCTCGTCGACATTGTCCGCAAGGCCAATGCCCCGGTGATCTGCGAGACCCCCGAGGAGGGTCTTTCGTCCGACATCGGCTTTCTCCGCGACGCTCTCGCCGCCGGTGCCTGAGCTGCCCGGCCGCGGTTGCGCGGTTGTTCTCTGCAGGGGCTCTCACCGAGCTCTCACCGTCGGCCCCTAGACCGTTGGCCATGTCCCACCGGCTCCTGCTTGCCGAAGACGATCGTTCCGTGCGCACATCGCTGGCCCGCGCCCTCGAACTCGAGGGGTACGCCGTCGAGTTGGCCGAGAACGGCGAGGTGGCGATGGCGGCATTCAATGCCGCGGAACCCGACCTGATCGTTTCCGACTGGATGATGCCGTACCTGGACGGGATCACGCTGTGCCAGCGCCTGCGCGCCCGCGGATCGCATGTGCCCATCCTGATGCTCACCGCACGTACGGAGCTCGGCGACCGGGTTGCCGCACTCGATGCCGGCGCTGATGACTTCCTCCCGAAGCCGTTCGCGCTCGAGGAGCTCCTGGCCCGGATCCGGGCGCTGTTGCGACGATCCTCCTACGCCGACGATGTTGCGACATCCGATGTCGTCGTCGGCGATCTTCGTCTCGATCTCGGCGCCCGCCGGGCCTGGCGGGGCGAACGTGAGATCAGCTTCACGAAGACCGAGTTCGATCTCGTCGAGGCCCTGACCCGCCAGTCGCCGACCGTGTGCACGCCGAGCATGCTCTACGAGATGGTGTGGGGCTACGACTTCGGGCCGGAGTCGAAGACGCTCGCCGTCTTCATCGGCTACGTCCGTCGCAAACTCGAAGCCGACGGCGAAGCCACCATCCTCCACACCGTCCGGGGCGTCGGCTACTCGCTCAGGACGAACTGACCGGGCGAGAAGACACGTGTCCATCCGATCTCGTCTGACGCTCTCGTTTGCCGTTCTCGCCGCGCTCTCCGTCTTGGCCGCGGCAATCGTGGGTTACACGAGCACATCGACGCGCGTGCGTTCGGAAATTGATTCGACCCTTCGCGAAGTGGTCGGGCGCGCCATCGGTCCGGGCCCGGACGGCCGCGTCTGCCGGTCCCTTCTGGCCGATCGGCCGCCCGGCGCGAACAACGGCGGCGGTGGCGACCGGCAACGCCGTCGCGCGTTCGATCTCCCGGATGCCCGGGCCCAATGCATTGACGAACAGGGTGCTGTCCTCGTCGACGATCGCCTGATCAACGACCCGACACGCGCCCTCCCGGTCGACGACCGCGACAAGGCGATCGCCCGTCAGCGCATCGATGAGGAGCCCGCCGCCGCGTCCGGACAGCCACCGAACCGCGTTGTGTCGTTCCCCGGGGTCGGAGCCGCACAGCGGACTGCGCTCGGTCGGGGCGTGAGACTCCGGAGTTCGAAGGTTGACACGTCGGAGCTGCGCATCGCGACAGGAGCGATCGCCGGCGGTGGTGCCTTCATGGTCGCACGCGACCTCAAGGAGAGCGATCGGGTCCTCGGCGCGCTTCGCGACCGGTTCGCGCTGATCGGTCTCCTCGTGACCCTGGTGGCGGCAGCGCTCGGCGCGTTCGTCGCGCGCGCCTTCGCCCGGCCCATCCACGTGCTCACCGAAGTCACGGCGTCGATCGCCGCGAGCGGTGGGCTGGACGACGACACGGCCATTGCCGCCGGGATCACGGAGCGCCGCGACGAGCTCGGCCGCCTCGCGCACAGCTTCTCCACGATGATCGGATCGCTCCGTACGTCACGAGCCCAGCAGCGTCAGCTGGCCCAGGACGCCGGGCACGAGTTGCGCACCCCACTCACCACATTGCGGACGAATGTGGAAGTCCTTGCCAAATATCCTGACCTTCCGGCCGACAAGCGCGCGACCATCCTCCACGAGATGGACGAGGAGCTTCGCGAGCTCTCCACGCTCACCGACGAACTGCTGGTGCTGGCCGCCGACGCCACGCCCGACGACCCCGTTGTCCCCATCGATCTCGCCGATCTCGCGACGCGTTCGATCGAGCGGTTCCAGCGACGGACCGGTCGCTCGGTGCTCAGCACGGCGACCACCACGGTCGTGCGCGGGCGCCGCCTGCAGCTCTCGCGGGCGATCGACAACATCTTGGCGAATAGCGCGAAGTTCGATGCGACCTCCCTGCCCATCGAGGTGACCGTTGGGGAGGGCCGGATCACCGTGCGCGACCACGGGCCCGGTTTCGATTCCGGTGACCTGGACCGGGTCTTCGACCGCTTCTACCGCTCCGACGCAGCGCGTTCGCTGCCCGGAACCGGCCTCGGGCTGGCGATCGTCGCCGATGCCGCGGCGAGCCATCACGGCACGGCGAGCGCGTCGAATCACCCCGGGGGCGGCGCCGTGGTTGTGCTCACCCTTCGTGACGCGGATGGCCCGACGGACTCGGCCGAGTCAGCCTGATCCGTCGCTTCCCCAGTGGTCAGCTGATCGGATCCGGCCGGTGCAGACTGAACGCCGTCTATGTCCAATCAGTTCAACGAGCCGCTTCCGGTAGAGGTGCGGCTCTCCTCGTACAGCCACGGAGCTGGTTGAGCCTGCAAGCTCGGTCCGTCCGAGTTGGCGCACGTGTTGCGCCATGTGCCTGCTCCAACCGCGCCTGATCTTCTCGTCGGCACGTCCACCGGGGACGACGCCGCCGTTTGGCGCGTCTCCGCCGATCGGGCGCTGGTCGCCACGGTCGACTTCTTCACCCCGGTGGTCGACGACGCGCGCACCTGGGGCGCGATCGCCGCGGCGAACTCAGCGTCGGACGTCTACGCCATGGGTGGGCGCCCGCTGTTCGCCCTGAACGTCGCCGGCTGGCCGCGAGATCTGCTGCCCCTCGATCTTCTCGGCGAGGCTTTGGCTGGTGCATCCGAGATTGCCGCACGCGGCGGATGGGTCGTCGCCGGCGGTCATACCGTCGACGCGCCCGAGCCGTTCCTCGGCCAAGCCGTGACCGGTGAGGTCCATCCCGACCGGATGATCACCAACGACGCCGCCAGGCCGGGGGACGTGCTGATCCTCACAAAGGCCCTCGGAACCGGGATCATCACGACGGCGTTGAAGCGATCGCCGGCCGAGGCCATCCGTCCGGGCGGGTTCCTGGCCCAGGCGTACATCGCCGCGGTGGCCTCGATGACCACGCTGAATGCGGTCGGCGCGGAAGTCGCGGCCGCCAACGGCGTGCGTTGCGGCACGGACGTAACCGGATTCGGGCTGCTCGGCCATCTGCACAAACTGGCGCTCGGAAGCGGGGTGGACCTGACCCTCACGACGCCGGCCATGCCCTTGTTCCCCGATGTCAACGAACTGCTTGCGGCCGGCTTCGTCCCCGGCGGCACCGGCCGCAACGTCGAGTTCGTCGATCCGTTCGTCGATTGGAGCGCCGATCGCGCGGCGTGGGAGCCGCTCCTGGCGGACCCGCAGACGTCCGGTGGGCTCGTGCTCTGTGTCCGTTCCGATCGGGTCGAGGCCCTCCTTCGATCCCTCGACGGAACGGAGACACCCGGTCGGGTCATCGGCGAGGTGACGGCGGCGGTGTCCGGAGCGGCCGGTCGCATCCTCGTCCGCTGAGGCCTCAGCGCCGGGAATCAGGTCGATGAGCCGAACGGCCTGTGGCCTGAAGCTCCGAAGTGCGCGACGATCGAGTGCTGTGGGAGCCGTCGTCGCCGTCGTCAATCAGAAGGGCGGCGTCGGGAAGACAACCGTGACCCTCGGCCTGGCCTCCGCGGCCATGGCCCGCCGTGACCGGGTGCTGATCGTCGATGCCGATCCGCAGGCCAACGCAACCTGGGCCCTGGGGATCGACCCCGAAGTCGTCACCCACGGCTCGGCGGAGGCCATCGAGTCGGACCGCTCCGGTGCCGCTTCGCACGGCATCGTCACCTCACCGTGGAGCGAGTTCATCGACGTCCTGCCGGCCTCGCGCTCGTTGCAGGTGCGTGACACCGAGACCGGCAAGAAGCGCCTCGCCCGCAGGCTTCGTGTCGCCCTCGAGGGCATCAGTGATCACTATGAGCTGGTGATCATCGATTGCTCACCGGCGCTCGGGCCGCTCACCACCAACGCGCTGGCCGCCGCCGACCTTGCCCTGATGGTGGTCGAGCCCGCCGCGCTCTCGGCCCGGGGCATTGCCGGGGTGAGCGACCTGGTCGACGACGTGTGGGAGAAGTACAACGATCGACTCGACATCGCCGGGGTGATCGTGAATCGGGTTCCTCCCGTATCCCACGAAGCCGACCGACAGCACGATCTGCTGGTGCGGATGCTCGGGAAATCCACCGTCTGGAGCCCGGACATCCCGCAACGCGTGGCGGTGACCGAGGCGCTCGGTCATCGGGCTCCGATCCACCACTCAGGTGTCCGGGGCGCCGAGGTGGCGGCCATGTTCGACGCGCACTACGCCAAGCTGCGCCGGCTCGGGCGCAAGGTGTTGGCGGACCGCCAGGCTTCGGAATCCTCGGGCTGAAACCTCCCGCTCACGAGCGGAGATGACTCCTCCAGATGGCGAGGAACGCGGCGTCAAAACGCTCGTAGCGCTCCCGCAAGAGCCTGCCGGACCAGTTCTTCGGCGCGAGTTCGGGCGGAAGGAGCGGATCGGCCTGGAAGTGACGAAGCACCGCGGCATTCAGCACGAACGAGTCGGCGAGCGTCGTACTGTCACCGGGCTTGAGTCGTCGCTGCAACCGGGCGACCTCGCTGATGAGTGATCGTGCCTCCGCTGTCCACGCGGTGAGCGCGAAGAGACGACCGGCGAGGTCCTTCGGGCTGGGGGGCAGAGCGCCGGGGACCATCGTGCATCCGTCGAGCGCGTGGGTGGCCTCGGCGAGATTGTCCGGCCGCGCCCAGAGCCCCTCGCGCCATTCGGCGAACCGGTGTTGGCCGAGTACACGGCGGAGGTCGGCACGTTGCGTCGGCGAGCGGGCCTCACCAGTGACCACCGCGAGCCGCCAGGACCCGTCCCAGGACAGTGCCGGATCAAGACCGCGCCTGCTGCGGTCCTGGCGGAACTGACGGTCACGGAGCCGACCGGCCAAGGCGTAGCGGCTGTCGTCGACGGTCAACTCTCCGGCGGCAACCATCCGGGTGAGGGCGACCCGGGCGGCATTCTCGCGCACGCCGAACAAGGCGCAGGAACGTACCAGCACGCCCGCCGACATCTGCGGTGGGTGGGTGCCGAGGAGTGTGCTGGCGATGATCGAACGTGCCGTGAGTGGTCGTGCCGGGCCATTACTCAATGTGGACATCCGTTCGAAAGGTGTAATGTCGAGTCGGCGTCACGGCAACACCAAGGCTCCAGTCTGTGGCTCGCTCAGCACGGCGGAACTGCTTCTCTGCAGCAACCCTGTCCCCGATCACCAAAGGCCAACGATGACTGCGACCATGGTGCCAGGTCTCGAGCTCCTCCCCGGTGTCCTGCCGACGGCTCGGCTCAACAAACGCGGCATGCCCGTCGGGACGCTCCGCGCCGAACTCCGGGTGATCGCGTCCTGGCGAAACGGTCTCACCGTCATCAGTGCGCTCGCCCAGACCGTCGGACTCATCGTCGCGTCCTCCCTCGTCGTCGAAAGAACCGGTTGGTGGCCGCTCTACGCCGTGACCTTCGTGCTGATGGGTCGCGGGTTCGCCCTCCTGGCCATCCTCGGCCACGAGTCGGCCCACAAGCTGCTCTTCGCCAACCAGCGGCTCAATGACGCGGTCGGGACCATCGTGTGCAACGGGCTCGGGTTCACCTCCCAAGGCGCCTACCGGCGGGCCCACTTCTCCCACCACCGCGATCCGCTCGGCCCCGACGAACCCGATCAGACCCTCTACCGCG
>JANPDB010000326.1:0-3309 GCA_031431255.1 Acidimicrobiia bacterium
CCATCGGTGGAGCAACCGGCGGCGCGCGTCCTCGAGCCGGTGGCCGTCGGCGGCGGAGTCGCCGTTGCACGTTCGGTCAAGTCCGCGGCGACGTCGATCGCTCCGGTCCAGTCGATGTCGGCTCACCCCGCTTCTCCAGAGGGCGCAGGTTCGATGACCCGCCGTGGGCAGGCGGGCCAAGTAGGGGAGCGGCAACCGGCGGTGGAAGGGCGGGCCGTGGAGCAGGTCGCGACGGCGGCGCTCGATCGCCCGGCCGTCGACGTTCCGCCGAGGCAGGCTTCGTCCGCGTCCTTCACGGCGGAGCCGCGAACGATCGACTCGGACGGGTTCCCGGAGGAGTGGAAGGCGATGCTCCGCCGTAACCCTGACGCCCGGAGGTGACCGTCGGGGCTGGCGGTTCCGCCCCGCGAGCGCGGGGCGCGACGAAAATCCATCTACGCTCCTAGGGCCGTGGAGATCCGCATCGACGCCCTAGCAGTCGGGGGTGATGGGATCGGCCGGGCCGACGATGGCCGTGTGATGTTGGTGCCCGGTGCTCTGCCCGGCGAACTCATCCGGGTGCAGGTCACCGAAGAACGGCGGTCGATGCTCCGCGGCGCGGTCGTCCAGGTCCTGGATCCGTCCGACGATCGTCAGCAGCCGTGGTGCCCCCACGTTCTCGACGGCTGCGGTGGCTGCGGCTGGCAGCACGTCCGTCCGGACCGCCAGGGTGCCCTGAAGCGGTCGATCGTGATCGACGCGCTTCGTCGTACGGCGAAACTCGACCAGTCGGAGGCCGAACGCGTCGTTCGACTCGGCCCTCCACTCCCCGATCGGGGCTACCGAACCACCGCACGCGGTGCCGTCGGTCCGGACGGACATATAGGTATGCGCGCCTACCATTCCGACGTTGTGGTTCCCATCTCGACCTGTGGGATCCTCGAACCGTCGCTCGACGCGGCGATGTGGTCGGCCGTCGTGCCGGCGGGCGTGGCTGAAGTCGAAGTCCGGGTCGGGTTGTCCTCTCGCGACCGTTCGATCCGTCTGATCGGCAGTCCCGCAGGCGAGGTGCCTCGGACGGATTCTTCCGGCATCGTGCGCGAGACCATCGCCGGTGTGCCGTTCCAGATCTCCTCGGGATCCTTCTTCCAGACCAGCGCCGTCGGGGCCGAGGCGCTCGTGAAGAACGTCGACGATGCGGTCGGACCTTCCGAGGAAGGGCAGCGCCTCATCGATCTGTACGGCGGGGTCGGTCTCTTCGCGGCGACGGTCGGTCGCCGATTCGACGCGGTGACGGTGGTCGAGTTGGCGAAGTCGTCGTGTCGCGATGCACGGGCCAATCTCGTCCGTCACCCGAAGGCCCAGGTCGTCGAATCCGACGTGGCTCGGTGGCGACCGCCCCGAGTCGCCGGCCCGGCCCCCGTGGTGATTGCCGACCCGGCGCGTCGGGGTCTCGATCGTGCCGGTGTGGCGACGGTGGTTGCGTGCCGTCCGAATCGGGTCGTGCTCGTCTCCTGCGACGTCGGTGCCTTCGCCCGTGACGTTCGTCTCCTGCTCGATGCCGACTTCTCGCTCGTCGATGCCACCTGTCTCGATCTCTTCCCCAACACGCCGCTCGTCGAAGTGATCTCCACCTTCGAACCTGCCCAACGCCGGTAGCGTTGGATCCCGTGTCCGCGCCGCGCAGCCTGCTCACTGTCCACGCCCACCCCGACGACGAGTCGTCGAAGGGGGCGATGACCGTGGCGAAGTACCGGTCGGAGGGTGTGCATACCGTTCTCGTCTGCTGCACCGGCGGCGAACTCGGTGACATCGTCAACCCGGCCATGGACCGTCCCGAGATCAAGGAAAACCTCGCCGCGGTGCGGGCCGAGGAACTTCGCGAGGCGACGGAGATCATCGGCTTCAGTGAAGTGGTGATGCTCGGCTACCGCGACTCGGGCATGGCCGACTCCGAAGGAAACCGCGATCCCGAATCGTTCCACCAGGCCGATCTCGACGAAGCGGTGGGTCGACTCGTCGCGGTGATCCGACGGACCCGTCCGCAGGTGGTCATCACCTACGGCGACGATCAGCAGGGGTATCCCCATCCGGACCACCTCAAGGTGCACGACATCACGCTGCCGGCCTTCGATCGGGCGGGGGACCCTGCGTGGTATCCGGAAGCCGGTGAGCCGTGGACTCCGGTGAAGCTCTACTACTCCGTGTGGTCCCGGGAACGAGCGCAGCGCATGCATCAGCGTTTCGTCGACCTGGGCATCGAGTCGCCGTACTCCGACGAGTGGCTGAACCGTCCGTGGCAAGACCATCGGGTCACGACCCGCATCGAGGTCGGCGACTTCCATCACGTGCGAACCAATGCGCTTCTCGCACACGCGACGCAGATCGACCCCACGTCGAAGTGGTGGTTCGGCCTTCCCGAGGATGAGGCCCGCACCATCTATCCCTTCGAGGACTACACGCTCGCCCGTTCACGGACAGAGGCAATCGCCGGCGAGGACCTCACGCCCGCCCTTCCGCTCGGTGAATCCGCTCGAGTCCGGGAAACCGACCTGTTCCACGGCGTCTTCGATTGACGATGTCGGCAGTCGAGCCGTCGGACGGCTTGCGTCCGACCCTCGACCGTGATCAGTAGTCGGTGTGTTCCCGGATAGCGACCTGGATCTCTTTGTATTCGGGGCTCATCGTCAGCGGCATGAGCGCCATCAGCTTCGCCATGTTCCCGGCGACCTTCATGCGGCCCTGCATGAACGCAGCGTTGGCATCGAGTTCGCCCCTCTGGACCATCACGGAGTCGTCCCACGAGACCGTCATGGTGATTTCGGCGTTCTCGCACGCCCCTAGGCCCTGGTCGAGAACTTTCCCGTTCTCGATGATCTGGTGATAGGTGATGTCGCCGTCGGGACCGCCCGACACGATGTAGACCATCCGTGCGGTCGCTCCGGCCCGCTCGGGGAAGGTCTGCGCAAGCTCTCTCGCTCGATCGTGCCACTCCTGGCTCAGGTACTTGGCCATCGACTTGGCACTCGCTTTCTTGCCGGCGATCACACGAACGGTGCGGCGGTCGATGTCGATCGTATCGACTGGCCGAGTGCCTACGACGTGCGTCGACTGGTCTGTCGCTGCACAGCCCGCAGATCTCGGTAGGAGATCAGCCGGACGTGATCACCGCGTCCCGCGTGATCCGGGCCCATGAGCGTTGGAAGGGCGGCGCGCATGGTCTCGAACATCGAGATCCCGGCCGTGCTCGTGGTGAGCGCCCGGTGCTCCGGTGTGTCCTCCGCCGGACTGATGCGCAACACGGTGACGCCTGGCCGCAGTTCGGAGAGA
>JANPDB010000327.1:0-11413 GCA_031431255.1 Acidimicrobiia bacterium
TCGTTCCACTTGCGACCCGTTGCGGCTCCGCCGAATCCACCTGACGGACCAGACCACGACGGACCGTTGCGCTTCGATTCACCCACATTGACGATGAGGCCCTCGGGTATCTCCGTGAGGAAGCGGCTGATCGGGTTGTACTGGGTGGAACCGAACAGCGATCGACACCACGCATGGGTCAGATAGAGCCGTTGGCGCGCCCGGGTGATACCGACGTAGGCCAGGCGACGTTCCTCTTCCAGCTCGTCGGGTTCGCCGAGTGAACGGATGTGCGGGAACACACCGTCCTCGAGGCCAACGAGGAACACCACCGGGAACTCGAGCCCCTTCGCCGTGTGGAGGGTCATGAGGATCACCTGGGTGTCGTCGCCACTTCCTTCCGGACCGGCGAGATCGTCGGAGTCGGCGACGAGCGAAACCGATTCGAGGAACTCCTCGAGGGTGTCGAAGTCCTTCGACTGACCGAGGAGTTCCCCAAGGTTCTCCAGACGTCCCGCCGACTCGATCGAGTTCTCGGCTTCGAGTTCGGCGACGTAGCCCGTGCGGTCAAGGATCGCCTGCAGCACGTCGGCCGGTTTCGCATCGATCAGGCGGAGGTCTTCGAGCAGTGCGGTGAAGGCACGGACACCGGTGAGGGCCTTTCCGGTGACGCCGGCATCTTCGCCGTGAGCCAATGCCTCACCGAACTTGCGTCCGTTGGCGCGGGCCCACGCGTCGATGCGTCCAATCGAGGTGTCGCCGACGCCGCGCTTGGGGACGTTGATGACCCGCTTGAGCGAGACCTCGTCGTCGGGGTTCACGACGACGCGGAGATACGCAAGGACGTCCTTGACCTCTTTGCGGTCGTAGAACTTCGTGCCACCGACCACCTTGTACGGGACACCCACCCGGACGAGCTGTTCCTCCACCACACGACTCGACGCATTCGTGCGGTAGAAGACCGCCATGTCGCTCCACTTGAACCCGTCGGTCGAGTGGAGCCGTGCCATCTCCCGCACGATCCATCCCGCCTCATCACGTTCGTCCTCCGCGTGGTACCGCGTGATCGGAAGGCCCGGCCCGGCTGCCGTCCAGAGCTCCTTGGGCTTGCGACCAACGTTGTTGGAGATCACGGAGTTCGCCGCGTCGAGGATGTTCTGCGACGAGCGGTAGTTCTGGTCGAGGATCACGACAGTGGCATCGCCGAAGGCTTCCTCGAACTCCAAGATGTTGCGGATATCGGCGCCCCGAAAGCGATAGATGGAGTTGTGAACGAGGAATCCGTTCGCAACATAGGTGTGCGCTTGATCAACTTCCAGGTCATGCACCGGCCCCTCGTACTGCCTGCGCTCGACGGCATCGACGCGCGTCGACACGAACATCCCGGAACCATCGTCGGTCAGAACGCTCATCCCTGGATGAACGCTGCCGAGTGGCAGCAACCGGAGAAGTGACGCACCGATCTGCATGAATCGCTCGCTCGGTAACTCACGAACCCGACTCAGTAGACGGAGCGCGTCGAGCGCTTCGCGGTATGACTCGTGCACTTCGGAGAACGACCACCGGTCACCTGTCGGTTCGATCGCGAATCCATGCGAACGCAGAGTCTCGGCCAGTATGCGGTCAGTGGTCGTGAACTGGAGCCGATGCTGAGCCCGGGTTGCGCCAAACATCGTGACTCGAATGACCTCATCGGGCGCATCATCGCTGCAGATCACGGGAATTGCGTGATGCGGCGTACCGGTGAGTGCGTGAGATCTCGAACGAATGGTGATGAGCGGGCCGCTGTACAGCGACCGTTTCGCAACAACGACCGACGCCGGTTCCAGTTCACGTGATCCAAACGTCGCCGCAACCTTGTCGGCGACACGGACTGATTCGATGGCCACATCCGCTCCGTCGGTGCGGACAAGCGTTCCCGGGAGTAGGCACTGGTCCGAGTCGCCAACCACGGTGACGTTTCGGTGGGTCGCACCGAGGAGGAGGACGAGTTCGTTCTGGGCGCGGTTGGTGTCCTGGTACTCGTCGACGAGGAGATGCTTGAAGCGCTTGCGGTAGTGATCGAGCACTTCGTGCTCGGTCTGGAGAAGACGGACGGTCTGCACCAGGAGGTCGTCGAAGTCCATCGCACTCGCGGCGAGTAGTCGGCGCTGATACTCGGTGTAAATCTCGCCGATCTTGCGCTCGTAGATGTTGGCGGCCCGCGCCCGAAACGTCTCGGCGTCGACGAGGTCGTTCTTCGCCGCACTGATCGTGGCGTGGACGGCGCGGGGCGCGAACTTCTTAGGATCGACGTTGAGGTCTCGAAGCACGTACTGCACGAGACGAACAGCGTCGGACTGGTCGTAGATGGTGAAGGACTTCCCGTAGCCGAGGCGATGGGCGTCGCGACGGAGGATGCGGACGCACGCCGAGTGAAACGTCGAGACCCACATCTTCTCGGCGACCGGGCCGACAAGGGCTCCGACGCGGTGACGCATCTCGTCGGCGGCCTTGTTGGTGAACGTGATGGCGAGGATCTCGAACGGCGAGATCCCGGCCTCGGCGATGAGCCACGCGATGCGACTGGTGAGCACCTTCGTCTTGCCCGAGCCGGCTCCGGCGACGACGAGCAGCGGACCGCCCGGATGGATCACTGCGTCGCGCTGGTTGGGGTTGAGCCCGGCCAGTAGCTCGTTGACGTCGATGCGGCGGCGGCGGCGGTCGGCGGCCTCCTCACCCATCACCCGTTTGGCGAGACGCTCAGCCCGGGCCAGGAGATCCTCGACCGGCGGCGGTGCCTCCTCAACGAGCCCGGGGGCATCGTCGTCGGTCAGGGGCGGGCGGTCTTCTTCGAACCCGTCGCCTACAGACGCAACGGCCGTCTTCTTCGCTGCGTCGGCAGCGGTGGCGAACAGCGAGCGGAACTCCGACATGACCCACCCGAGGCTACCGGCAGGGGTGCGACAACGGAGTCGCCAGCCGCCGGATCGATCCTCGGCCGCCTGTGCCGAAAAGCCGCTGCGTGGACGTCCGTCCTCATATCCGGCGCCACCGGCTCAACGCCATCCGAGTTGAGGCTGTGTGCATATGGTCGTATGAACTACGATTTCTTCCGTGCCCGCAGATCGAATCACGCTCAGTATCGACGAAAGCCTCGGCGTCGCCATTCGCGCCGCTGCTGAACAACGGGGTTCGAGCATCTCCCAGTGGTTCGCCGAAGCTGCCGCTGATCGCCTTCGCAATGAGCTCCTTGACGGGGCTCTCTCGACGTATGAGAGCGAGCACGGCGCATTCACCCATGCCGAACTGGAAGAGGCGCGCGCAGCGTTGGGTGCCCGCAGCGGCAAGCGGCGGCGGGTGGCCTAGCCATGGCCTTGATTCTCGATGCCGGCGCGTTCGTCGCAGTGGACCGAGATGACCGTCGGGTCCTCGCCATGCTTCGAGTCGCCCAACAGGATCGGGTCCCCATACGCACGAGCGGTGCAGTCGTGGCGCAGGTTTGGCGACACGGCTCCCGTCAGGCCCGGCTGGCCTCGATGCTGCGTGGCGTCGATGTCGCCGCACTGGATGACGCCACTGGACGTGCCGTCGGGGAGTTACTTCGCGCCTCGTCGACCGCAGACGTTGTCGATGGTCATGTGGCGGCGCTCAGCCGACGGAGCGACACCATCCTTACCAGCGATCCAACGGACATCGCGCACCTGCTCGCCACGAGACGCTCGAAATCGACTCGCATCATCACGGTGTAGCTCCGAACCTTCACCAGGCATCAGCAACGGTCAGTCGATTGACGAGACGTTCGGCGGGGCCACCAGTCCTCGTTCCGGTGATGGCACTTCGTCGGCAAGGCCACGATCGTCGTCGGTCCGCGACGGAGGGTCAGACCCCGGTGGCGTGAGGACGGCGCAACGGATGCGCTTCACCGACGCGAGGCGCTTGTCCAGGGTGACGACCGGTGCAGCGAGTAGCTCGGCCAGGGCGACATAGGAGGCGTCATACGAGGTGAGGTTGGCGCGCAGTTCCCAAACCCGGTCCGCCAAAGGCTCGTGGGGCCAGAGCTCCATCGGCAGATCACGGAGGAACCGATTCGCGTTGCGGGCGGCGTCAAGCGTGACGATCTTGGCCGCCAGGTGTCGGCGAATGATGTTCGACGTCTCGAAGGTCACCAGGTGTGGCGCGGCGATCACGCTGCCACGAAGTCGGTCCGCCACCCACTCGCCGACCGACCCCCGATCGAGCAGCAGCGCGACCAGTGCCGACGCGTCGACCACCACGATCGACATCAGAGCGACATTCCGGTCAGCGACGGTCGGCGTTGCGGTCGGAGAGCACTCGCTCGACGTTCAGTTCCGCACCGCTGACCGACACGTACCGTCGAATCTCCGAGAGAGCGTCATCGACTGCAGGTTTGGAGGCTTCCGCAATGAGCCGGGACCGCAGATACTCCTGGAGCGACTGGCCCTTACGGGCGGCGCGTGCCGCCAACTCGTCTCGGACCTCTTGCGGGACATCTCGAACTGTCACAGCGACTGCCATGCATGCAGATTAGCAGCGTCACGAAACGGCGACGGGTCTTCGCTTGCATTCACCGCGCCCGACTCGTATCCTACAACCATATGGTTGTAGATCTGCGTTCGGCGACCCGGGCAGATCGCGTGCTTCACGCGTTGGCCGACGCAACACGCCGCGACATCGTGACCCACGTGCTGCAGGGCGAACACTCCGTGTCCTCTCTCGCTCGTCGGTACCCGATGAGCTTCGCCGCCGTGCAGAAGCACGTGGCGATCCTGGAACGGGCCGACCTGATCAGAAAACGGCGTCACGGACGCGAACAACTCGTCAGCGGGAACATCGCTGCGGTGCGCGATGTGACAGCCCTTCTGGCGCAACTCGAAGAGGTTTGGCGTGCCCGGATCGACCGCATGGGCGAGATCCTCGCGAAACCCAACGAACCCGAACCCAACCAAGGAGAACCGACATGACCGTGAAGAGCGTCCTCAAGGATGAACAAGCGCTGACGCTAACCGTCACCGCCGAGTTCGATGCCGCCGTCGAAGCGGTCTGGCAACTCTGGGCCGACCCGCGAAAGCTCGAACGCTGGTGGGGGCCGCCGACGCATCCGGCGACGGTCGTCGAGCACACGCTCGTCGCCGGCGGTCGGGTCACCTATTTCATGACCGGTCCCGAGGGCGACCGGTACCACGGCTGGTGGCGCATCGGCAGCGTCGATGCTCCGCGTGCGTTCGACTTCGAAGACGGGTTCGCCGACTCGACCGGCGCGCCGAATCCGGATCTTCCGACGACGCATGCTCGGGTCACTCTCGAAGGTGGCGCAGGCCGACGGACCGTCATGGTCATCACCACCGCGTTTTCGTCGCTCGAAGCGATGCAGGAACTGGTGAAGATGGGCATGGAGGAAGGCATCACGCTGGCCCTCGGTCAAGCCGACGCGCTCCTCGTTCCTGTGTCGTAGCGTTGTAGGTATGTGCGCGAACTGCTTCTCGAAGCTCGAAGTCGTCGTCGGTCAGGTTGCTGCCGCGGCAGTGCTCCTGAAGCGACCGACGCAGGACTTCCTCGCCGACCTCGGCGTCGTTGCCCCTTACGACGAGCTCGGTGAGCTCGCCCACACCGTCTCGTTCCTCCGTTCGCTGGATCTCGACGCCGTCGAGCTCCTCGGCTCCGAGGCAGTCGATGTTGCCGCCACGTGGAAGACCGCGCCGCAGCGCAAGCCGTTCGTCTTCGGGTGGCTCGTCCCGCGCCCGGCCCGGCGCCGCCGATTCGCGTAGGGAGTTCGCAATCTGCGTTGCTCTGGGAGCAACGAATTCCCCGAACTATGGCTGGGGTGGTGGCAATTCGCGCACTCGTTCGGCGGCACCTATGCGGCCCCACAGACGGCCGAGCGTCCAGTAGAGCGCGATCAGCAGGGTGACCACCACCGGCATGACGATCAGCGGGTGCACATGCGGCAATGACTTGGCCTGCGTCCACCACGGCCCGGTCCACGACAGATCGAACGGGTAGCCGCGCCGTTTCACACCGTTGATCGTCGGTGTGGCGAACACTTGCGCATACAGATTCCAGCCGACCATGCGGCACACCCCGAAGAAGAACGTCGCCCGGTAGAGCGCCAGCAATCCGCGCTCGGGGATCCGACGGCCGAGCTTCGCCCATAAGCGCGCGTCGGCAGGGACGATCTGGGTGCGCCAGTGTTCGCGCGTGAGCACACGCCACGACGCAAGCACGACGCCGAGCCAGAACAGATCCATGACGAGCCCGAGCGATGAGTAGTACGCCGCGGCGTCGAAGTACTTCCCTCCGGCCTTCGTCGCGGCGTACGCCCACGTTTCGATCGTCCAGTTCAGCGTGCTGAAGGGGAAGAGCAGCATGGTGCCGACGCTGTCGTTCACATCGGTTAGCGCGTGCGCGGCGTAGCCGAGCACGAACCCGACCGCCCAGGCGCGGTTGCGCTTCCAGAACCAGAGTGCGAACGTGAGCAAGATACCGAAGCCGAGCGTGTGGGTGAAGCCCATACCGGGCCATCCCCGGTGCCAACGCTCGGGTATCGAGGCTCCGTATCGCTTGCCATTAATCGTGATTCCGTAGACCCAGAACTTGGCCAGGAAATCGGGCATGAAGTCGCCGAGGTAGACGGCGAAGTAACTGACCTTGCCACGCATCTTCTTAGGCAGGTGTGCCATGACGGCGTAGGTCTCGAACTGATGGGCGGCCCAGCTCATCGGAGCATTCCACCAGCGCGCGTAGTACCTCGGCCGCGGAGCCGGTCCCACAGACGAGGGCCGAACGTCAACGTGACGACGAGCCATGCCGGGCCGATGAACCAAGTGAGCAGCACCTTCTGCCAGGTGCCGAATCCGATGTAGGTGACGGCGGCGATGGCATACCAGACGAACGACTCCCGGGCTGAGAGACGACGCTCACCTCGATGGTCGAGATCATCATCAGCGGCAGCACCGACCGATTCCTCCGCGCCACTCATCGGAGCGAGTCTTGCAGTCTGCGGCCGGGCCGGTTCGACACTCGGCGGACGCTTGGCGGACGGACTCCTCCATGAGGGAGGCTGAGACGATGGACTTCGACCTCGCCCAGACCGACGCACTGCTCTCCACCACTCGGGCGGTCCGCAAGCGCCTCGACTTCGACAGGCACGTGCCCGACGATGTCTTGCTCGACTGCCTTCGCCTCGCCGTGCAGGCACCCACCGGATCGAATCGTCAGGGTTGGCGATGGATGGTCGTCCGCGACGAGGCAAAGAAGGCGGCTCTGGCCGACGTCTACAATCGAGCTGGCGGCGAGTACCTGAAGGCGGCGGCCGCAAGCGCCGAAGCCGGCACGCAGACCGGTCGGGTCATGGACTCCGCCACCTTCCTCGCCGAGAACCTCGGACGGGTTCCCGTGATGGTCATCCCGCTCATCATCGGTCGTCCGGCCGACGTGAGCCAGTCCGCCGGCTTCTTCGGGTCCATCATCCCGGCGATGTGGAGCTTTCAGCTCGCACTCCGAAGCCGGGGCCTCGGAAGTTGTTACACGACGATCCACCTCGGCCTCGAGAAGGAGGCCGCCGAGCTGCTCGGCATTCCGGACCACATGAGTCAGGCCGGACTGCTTCCTGTTGCCTACACGCTCGGCACCGACTTCAAGCCGGCCGCCCGCGGCCCCATCGAGGAGATCACCTACCTCGACACGTACAAGAACCCGATTCGCTGAGCAGGTTCCGCCGGTCTGCACCAACGCTCAGAGCCGGTAGACCCGTGTGGCCGTACCGTGGAATAGCGCGGCCTTCTCCGACACACTCGCTCCGCTGGCGATTCGCTTGAACGCGTTCCACAGCGTGACGTAGGTGCACGACATCTTGTCGACCGGGAAGTTCGACTCGAACATGCACCGGTCAACCCCAAACTGCTCGATCGCATAGGTGATCGGCTCACCCCACGCCGCGGCAAGGTCTTCACTCGACGGTGCCGTCGGGTGATGTTCGAATCCGAGGCCGAAGATCACCATCCCGATCCCGCCGACCTTGAGGTTGACGTTCGGGCAGCTGGCGAGTTCGGCGAGATCCACCCGCCACTGCGCGAGAACATCTGCGCGCCTACCTTCGTACGGGCCGACCCCGAGCATCCCGCCAAGGTGGTCGAGGACGAATGTCCCCTCGGGCACGGCGCGCGCCAGTTCGGTGTACTCGGGGATCTGCGGATGGTAGAGCCAGGCGTCGAACGAGTGCCCACGCGCGGCGAGTCGCTTGACGCCCGAACGGAAAGCCGGTTCCGCCATGATCTGCGGAGTGGGCCGCGTGTGCGTCCGTCGGATCGACGGATCCGGATCGTGCGCCGTCGCGTGGCGGATGCCGCGGAACAATCCCTGCCCCGCTTCCTCGTGCGCCTCCAAGACCTCGTCGACGCCATCGCCGAGCATCATGTCGGCGAAGCTCACGATGCCCTTGATGACTGCCGCCGGTTGGCCGTCGGCCCGACGCGTCGCCCGACTGGCGGCGGCATCGGCGGCAAGCGTTTCGGTTTCCCCCACGGGCCGCAGGTGTTCGGGACCATCGAGACGGTAACCCCAGGCGCACTCCATGAACACCGTGGCCTCGATGTTGTGTCCCGCTCCCGTGTCGGCGAGAAGATCCGGGAGAAGATACGTGGACATACCTTCTCGTTCCCACAGATGATGATGCGGGTCAACGATCGGCAAGCCCGGCTCGATCACCTCCTCGACGCGCGTGTCGAGCCAGTTCTCATTCCATGTGTACATCCGACGCACCCTACGCATCCAGACGTCGCGATTCCACTGACGAGCGACCGCCAACGAAAAGGCCTGGCTACTCCCACTCGATGGTGCCCGGTGGCTTTGACGTGACGTCGAGGACGACCCGGTTCACGCCCTTGACCTCGTTGACGATGCGCCGAGAGATCGTGTCGACGAGGTCGTAGGGAAGACGGGCCCAGTCCGCCGTCATGGCGTCGTCGCTCGTGACGGCGCGCAACACGATCGGGTAGGCGTAGGTCCGCTCGTCCCCCATCACACCGACGCTGCGGATGACCGGAAGCACAGCGAACGCCTGCCAGATCTCACGCTCGAGTCCGGCGGCGGCAACTTCGGCACGAACGATGGCGTCGGCGGCGCGCACGATGCGGACGCGCTCCTCGGTGATGGTGCCGACGATGCGAACCGCGAGACCCGGACCGGGGAACGGCTGGCGCCAGACGATCTCGTCCGGCAGCCCGAGCGCGGTACCCACGGCACGCACCTCGTCCTTGAAGAGGTCACGCAGGGGCTCGACCAGTTCGAAGTCCATGTCGTCGGGAAGCCCACCGACGTTGTGGTGGCTCTTGATGGTCGACGCATGGCCGCTTCCCGACTCGATCACGTCGGGATAGAGCGTGCCCTGGACGAGGAATTTGCATCCGTCGGCCGACAGCTTCCGGGCCTCCTCCTCGAACACACGGATGAAGGTCTCGCCAATGATCTTGCGCTTGCGTTCCGGATCGGCCACGTCGTTGAGCAGGTCGTAGAACCGCTGCGCGGCGTTGACGTGGACGAGTTCGACACCGAAGTGGCCGACGAACGTCTCTTCGATCTGCACGCTCTCGCCTTCGCGCATGAGGCCGGTGTCGACATAGACGCACGTGAGTCGGTCACCGACCGCCTGGTAAACGAGCGCTGCGGCGACCGCAGAGTCGACGCCCCCGCTGAGGGCACACAGCACCTTCTCGCCTTTCGTCTGTGCGCGTATCTTCTCGACCTGCTCTTCGATGATGTTGGCGTTCGTCCACGTGGGTTCCAGCCCGGCGACATCGTAGAGAAAGGACTTGAGGATCTGCTGACCGTGCTCGGAGTGCACGACCTCCGGATGGAACTGGACGCCGACGATGCGCCGTTCGAGACACTCCATCGCCGCGATCGGGATCTCCCCGGTGGATGCCGTGGCAACGAAGCCGTCGGGCAACCTCTGGATCGAGTCGAAGTGACTCATCCATGTAGTCTGTTCTTTCGGAAGCGCGCGTAGTAATGCTCCGCCGTCGCCGAGCGTAGTGACGATCGTGCGGCCGTACTCGCCCCGACCGGTGTTGGCCACCGAGCCGCCGGGCAGCTGCTGGGCGAGGAGTTGGACGCCGTAGCAGATGCCGAGAATCGGGACACCGAGGTCGTAGATCGTCGGGTCGAGCGACGGCGCTCCGTCGACATGCACCGAGGCCGGGCCGCCCGAGAGAATGATCGCCACGGGTTTGCGCTCAGCGACCTCGGCCGCCGTGATCGTGTGCTGCACGATCTCGGAGTACACGTTCGCCTCCCGCACGCGGCGGGCGATCAGCTGGGCATACTGCGCGCCGAAGTCGACGACGAGAACCGTGGCGGGGGGAGCGGAAGACAAGTCCCCGAGGCTACCGGCCCGCCGAACGTCAGAGGATGCTGAGGTCGAGGAGACGGCGGATCATGCGGGCAGTGGCGCCCCAGATCGTGTCGTCGTCGACCTCGAAGAACCACACCGGGAACGTGCCGTCGGTGAAGGGCCAGATCTCCTCGCGGTAGCAGTCCGCGTGGATCAGTTCGGTGAGGGGCACCGAGAAGATCCGGTCGACCTCGATCGGATTCGCTCGCAGGGATGGGAGCAACGACACCATGTCGTCGACCACACCGACCAAGGGGGTGATCCGCGACGACGACACCACGGTCGTGAGCGGCTCGAGCTCGCCGACGATGCGAACGGCTGACCGGGGTAGCGCGACCTCTTCCTCGGTCTCGCGCAGCGCCGCGTCCAAGGGTGTCTCGCCGTGATCGAGACGCCCTCCCGGAAACGCCACCTCTCCTTGGTGATTGCGCAGCCGTCCCGATCGGCGGGTGAGGAGGAGACGCGTCGCCCCGGATTCGTCGGTGAACAACGGAAGGAGGACTGCCGCGTCCTTGGCCACGTTCACGAACGGCGGACGCATGGGCGTCGTCGGCAGCAGATCCAAAAGCGCCGCCCCACCCGGCAGCGCGCGGGCCTCACCGTGACGGGTCAGTCGGCTCTCGATCTCGGTGAGAGCAAACGACGCATCGCCGGCGCGGTCGACCCAGGGATTGGGACCCCCTGGCTTCCACCCTGAAGGGCGGGGAATCGACTGTTGTCCGCCGCGCGCCACCGTGGTGAGGCTTCAGGCGGGGTTGACGAGCGACTCGAGGAGCTCCTTCATGCCCGCTGTCTTGAGATCGGCCAGCACACGACCCGGCGTCTCCTCGCCCTTCTCCCACAACAACCAGGTTGCGAGGAGCTTGGCCGGATCGGCGGGCGGAGGAACGAAAGCCATCTCTCCAAGCTACTGGCGCGAGTGCCGTTCCCGAATCTCTGGGTCAGCTGGACGCGTTGGGTGGGGGGGAGCGCGGGAGTGGGCCAATGACGACCCCACCCGCTGAGCGGACCCAGGCCAACCGCGAAACCGGGGCCGGGGCCCCC
>JANPDB010000328.1:0-4789 GCA_031431255.1 Acidimicrobiia bacterium
CATCACCTGCTCACTCGACTCGATGCGGCTCCACGGCGGCTACGGTTACTCCACGGAATTCGAGGTCGAGCGTCTCTACCGCGACGCGCCACTGATGGCCATCGGTGAAGGCATGAACGACATCTTGAAGACGGTCATCGCGAAAGCGCTGATTGCCGAGTTGCACTGAGGGCGGGTTGTGTTCCGAAAGTGGTCACCGCCGAGGCGTCGACGGAGGGGCTTCACTGATCGCCGCTGAGAGATTTGTTCAACCTCCGATGTGTGGAGGCCTTCGTGGAGCACTACCCGTGATCGAGACCGTCGCACTTCGAAAGATCTTTCAGCCGAAAGGGCCTGGTGCCAAGAAGAAGGGCGCGGCCGTCGAGCCGATCGTGGCCGTCGACGGGATCAATCTCCATGTGGAAGGTGGCGAGATCTTCGGTCTGCTCGGACCGAACGGTGCAGGCAAGAGCACGACGATCAAGATGTTGTCAACGCTCCTTGCGCCGTCTGGAGGTCAGGCCACCGTCGCTGGATTCTCGCTCGCGACACAGCGGAGCGAGATCCGACGGGTGATCGGCGTCGTCTCGCAGAGCGGTGGCCTCGACTCCGAGGAGACGCCGATGCGCGAACTCGTGCACCAGGGCGTGCTGTTCGGTCTCGATCGCCACGCAGCTACGAAGCGGGCGACCGAGTTGCTCGATCGCTTCGAGTTGGGAGCGGCGGCCACGCGTCAGATCAAGACGTTGTCGGGCGGTCAACGTCGCCGCGTCGACATCGCCCTTGGTCTCGTCCACTCGCCGAAGTTGCTCTTCCTCGACGAACCGACCACCGGTCTCGACCCGCAGAGCCGGGCGAACCTGTGGGACGAAGTGCGGCGCCTGCGAAGTGAGGGGACCACCGTGCTGATCACGACCCACTACCTCGATGAAGCCGACGCACTGTGCGACCGGCTCGCCATCGTCGATCACGGTCGGATCGTCGCCGAAGGAACCGCCGACGTGCTGAAAGCCGAAGTCGGTGGTGATGTGATCACGCTGCACCTGCCCGACCCTTCGGCCGCCGACGCGGTGATTCGCTCCAGTGGACTCGTTACGCATATCGAGCGATTCGGCGACGATGCGCTCCGGCTCACCGTCGGGCGCGGTGATTCGACGGTCGGTCCGCTCCTGCGACTGCTTGACGACGCAGGGATCGAGACAACCTCGCTCTCGACCGCCCGCCCGACCCTCGACGACGTCTTCCTTCGCCATACCGGCCGTTCGCTTCGCGACACCGCTGCCTGATCTCACTGCTCGCTGGAAAGGATCAACGCCTTGCTTCACGACGTTCGCACCGTCTTCCTCCGATCGATCACCCAGGTGCTTCGCAATCCCGTGTGGGTGGTGGTCACCCTGGTGCAACCGCTGTTCTATCTGCTGTTCTACGCGCCGCTCCTCAAGCGAACGATCGGGTCGGACCGGCTCAACGGTGGGAGCGCGTACGACATCTTCGTGCCGGGACTCTTGATGCAGCTCGCGCTCTTCGGCACGGCATTCGCCGGCTTCGGGCTGGTGTCTGAGCTTCGCGAGGGCGTCATCGAGCGCATGCTCGTCACCCCCGTGCGGCGGAGTGCGCTGCTCATCGGGCGAGTGCTCGCGAACCTCGTTGCGCTTGTGTTCCAGGCAACGGTCATCACGCTCGTGTCGTGGCCGATGGGCCTGAACCTCCGTCCGTCGGCGGTCCTGGGCGTGCTTGTGCTGCTTGGCGTAGGGATTACGTTCGCTTCGCTCTCGTACACGGTCAGCATGATCCTGGGGAATGAGGATGCCCTCGCCGGTCTGCTCAACTTCGTGACCGTGCCGATCCTGCTTCTCTCCGGCATGCTGCTCCCGCTGTCACTCGGACCCAAGTGGTTGCAGAGGGTGGCGAACATCAATCCGCTCAAGCACGCCGTTGATGCGGCGCGCGACCTGTTCCGCGGCAACCTCACCACGTTCGCCGTCGGGCGCGGCGTGACCGTCGTGTTTGTTTGTGCGGCCGCGGCGCTGATCATCGGCACCCGCAAGTTCGAGCACTACGCCGATTGACCATCGTCCTCCTCACACGTCGAGTCGGTTCGCGGGGCGCTCAGTGCCCAACATCCACGCCGGGCGTTGTGCATATCGACCCTGTCGATTCCGATAGGGCCCGCGCAGATCAGTCGATTTCGATACCGAAGCCGATCACGAGTCCAACGAGCGAACTCGAGGAGAAGCGGGCACCGCGGAGCTTCGCCGTGAGCGGATCGATGAGGAACCCGAATGCCGTCCGGAAGTCGGCGTTCGTCAGGTTGGTTCCGGCAAATCCGGCCCGGGCGAGGTCGGCTTCGTGGAACACCGCACCCGTCAGATCCGCCTCGAGGAACTCGGCCTCGAGTGCTCTGCACTCCGACACCCGGATCGCGCCGAGGCGCGACCTCGCGAAGTTCGCGTAGCTGAGGTCGCATCGGTCGAAGGTGTTCGGAGAGGTTGCGGAGTACGCCGACCACGAGGCGACCGAGAAGTCCGCGCCGGTGAGGCGGCAGTCCTGGAAGGTCGTGTCGCGAATCGAGCAGTCCGTCCACTTCGAAAGCGACAGGTCGGTTCCGATGAATCGGCATCGGTCGAACACACACTCCACCGGTGACCACGGGAGGTCAGACGATGTGAGGCGGAACTCGCAATCGGCGAACTCGACATCTCGCAACGTCTTGTGCGGTGGCATGGCTCCGTCGATGACCTGACCCATCCAACGTTCACCGTCGTCGATCGACCCGAGCTCCATTCGAGCAACCTACGCCCGCTCGCCGGGACGGCGTGCTTCTGGTGTTATCGGGCTATGGCGTCGGCGTGGTGCCGGGCCATATTGGCCGGGTAGCTCCGGGCGTAGTAGTTCCAGAGTTGTTGCCCGTAGATGCCAGTCCCCGTGCTCACCTGCCCCGACTTCCCGGCAAGGAGCTCATCGCGTTTGGCCATGAAGCCTGCGTTGGCATGCCGTGGGCTGTTCCGAACGGCCTCCGCGAATGACGGCGCGAGCGGCAGCGGGTCGAGGCGCGTACGTAGGTCGGGTCCATGGAAGTACGCCGATGAGAACCGGGGTTGGGTTGCGATGACGCGGTGCGTGGTGGCAACCACGTAGTTCCCGCTGATCTCCTGGAGCATCTCTCCGAGGTTGATCACGAGCGTGCCCGGCACGACGGGCACGTCGATCCACTCACCTGCGGGATTGAGGGCCTGCAAGCCGCCGACCCGGTGCTGTACGAGGACGGTGACGAAGCCGGCGTCGTGGTGAGCATTGACCCCGCACTGACCTGCTGGCGTCTGTGGGTATCGGACGAGCTTGGCGAGTGACATCGGCCGTTCGCCGAACACGTTCTGGAGGTGATCCTCGGCTAGCCCGAATGCCGACGAAAGCGCCGACATCAGCTGATCGGCGATTTCACCCATCATCGACATGAAGTCCTCGACAAGTGCGCGGAATCCCGGGATGGTCGCTTCGTCGAGCCACTGGTTGGGGCCGTCAAGTCGGAGAAACGGTGGGTCGATATCGTATGCGTACGGATCATGTGCGGTGCAGAGATCTAGCTGCTCGCGATAGTCAACGCGGTTGTCGGTCAGCTCTGCCCCAACGCGTTCCCAACCGCGGAAGTGGGGTGACTCGAACTTGTCGATTCCTGCCTTCGCTTCGTCCGGGAGGGCGAAGAACTCATCGAGCGCCCGGAAATAGCGGTCGAAGAACGTCTGCTCGACTCCGTGCCCGATGAGGAGCAGGAATCCGACCCGGTGCGAGATCTCCAGCAGTTCCGCGGCGAAACGCTCTCGTTGGTTTGACGACGTCGCTGCGTTCCAGTCACGGACGTCGAGGACGGGGATTTCGGAGAACATGGGACCTGGCCTTCGGAGATGCTCGCCGGCGGCTGCTCGGCGACGCGAAGGTTTCGCACTCCTCCTCATCAGATTAGCTACTTGCCCGAAAATAGTGGTCGAGCTGGGGCTTAGTGCTCGCGTTTCGGGTTGGTTGCGATGGCCTTTGGGGTCCCGTGCCTCGCCATCGACCGGCGCGTGGAATCGGTAACCCTTCACCTACACAAAGTCGAGCACTACCCCGGGAGCCCACCAACCGAACTCGACCCTCGACGAGGGTCAATCAATGAATACATTCTTCTGAATTCTTCTGGCTTCTTCTGAATCGGGTCGGAGATTGTCATACCCCCAACGTCACAATGGACACATGAGCACAACGGTTTGGGACGGGGTGAAGATCCCGACGAGTGATCCATCTGTCACCACCCGTGTCCATGCCGCCGCGGCGCTACGGCAACTGGAGCGTCTCCGCCGCGAGGTCGACGCCGCGTCGGCCAAAGTCACGATCGTTCTCGGCGCCAACAGTCGTGACACCGCCGCCGAGATCAGTCGCGCAACGGGAAGATCGAACCGTCAAGCTCGCCGCGATGCCCAGACCACACAAACAGTCGAGACGCTTCCCGCGGCCGGTGAAGCACTAGCAAAAAGGTGAGGTGTCGGCTGAGCACGTCGCCATGCTCCACCCACTGCTCGGCCTGCCCGGCGTCACCGAACTACTGGAGAAGGCGGCGACGTCCACGGTCGACGAGTTCCGTGACACTGTGCAGCGCTTCGAACTCGACGCCCGCGGCGACGAAGACACCGCCGCGAAACAACGCAAACGCCGGCTACTGCGGTTCTTCGATGCCGAACTCGGCATGCTCGGCATCACCGGACTCCTACCCCAGGTCGAAGGCGCCCGGCTCCGTGCTGAACTCGAAGCGATCGCCGACCGGGCCTACCGGGCC
>JANPDB010000329.1:0-6711 GCA_031431255.1 Acidimicrobiia bacterium
TCGAAGTTCATCTACTGGAACGACGTGAACGTCGTTCCCGTCGTCGATATCGAGGAGATCGTGCCGATCAACCTGCAGTCGCTGGCATGGGCGCGAGGCGCATCAAAGGGTTGATCGATCTCCCTCGGGCCGGCGGCTTTACCGCCGCCGGTCACGGGGCGATTGGAGAGTTCGACGCCGTTCCGGGAAACTGACGCACATGAGTGCAACGTCGAAGAGATTTGAAGGATCGTCCGTGGTGGTCACGGGAGCGGCATCGGGCATGGGCCGAGGGATCGCCGTCGCCGTTGCGCGCGAGGGAGCTTCGGTGGTTCTCGCCGACGTCAACGTTGCCGGCCTGAACGAGACGCGCTCGCTGATCGATGCCTTCGGCGGAACGAGCATCGTGGTTGATGCCGACGTGTCCGATGCCGACGCCGTGACTGCGATGGTCCACCTGGCCGTCGACCGGTTCGGCGGGTTGGATGCAGCGGTCAACGCCGCTGCGATCGAGGGGGAATCCGTTTCCATCGCGGAACTCGATGACAACCTCTTCGATGCGATCCAGCGGATCAACGTCAGGGGCACCTACCTCTGCATGAAGCACGAGATCCTCGCCATGCGGGCGACCGGCAAAGGCGGGGCGATCGTCAATTTCGCGTCCACCAGCTCGTACCGTCCCCAGCAGAACCAGACGGCGTACACCGCGTCGAAGCATGCCGTCGTCGGCCTGACGAAGAGCGCGGCGATCGACTGCGCGAAGTACGGAATCCGCATCAACGCGATTGCGCCCAGTGCCATCGATACTCCGATGTTGCGCAATGCGATGGCCAGGCGACCCGGGGGTTCAGAGAAGGACGTGATCGACCGGCTCAGCCTGATCCGCCGTTTCGGGTCGGTCGATGAGATCGCCAACGCCACATTGTTCCTTTGCTCTGCCGAGGCGTCGTTCACCATGGGTCACGTGCTCGCCGTGGACGGTGGCTATCTCGCGAGATGATCCTGGTGGCCGGGTTTCGCGACGGAGATCCGCGACCTGCGGCTCGGGTCAGTGCGCGAGGTTGGTCCTCGCGAGAGGCGTCGGTGGTGGTGTCGATGTCGGGTCGGTCGCTGAACGATCAGCGCTCCCGATCGGGTCCGTGGCATCGATTCCGACAAGGCGTTCGAAGACGAACTCGTGCTTGAGGAACGACGTTTCGCGCTCATGGCCGGCGGTGGGCGGAACGAGCGGCGACATCTGGAGCAGGCGCCAACCCGCCACCAACGCGGCCGTACCGCTTACATGCGGCGGGTCGCCGTCGGGCTGCGGGCCAACGCCATCGGTGCCGTCGAAGAACGACCAGCCGAGCACCCGGCCGTCGAGCCCCGGACCGGCGAGCCAGAGCATCAGCACCTGCTGACGGACATGCTCGGTCATCGCGTTGCTGCGGCGGCGGTGAGCACGGTGCGCCGCTCGGTTCGGGTGAGGTACCAGTCGACATCGAAGAAAGCATCGCCGGTGAGGTAGCGCCACAGCTTGGCGCGTTGCACCGTTTCGAGCCGGTGCACCGAAGGCTCGTACCAGTCCTCACTGCGACGCAATTCACCGGCCACCATGGCCGGATCGGTCTTCGCCCACACATGATCATCAGCGCGATTGCGACCATCGAGATCCGAGGTGTCCCAGAGACGCACCTGGGGCACCGTCGGATTCAAGCGGAGCTTGCCGAGCACGCGGTGCCCGGCGCCGTGGTTCGGTGCACCGGCGTGCCAGAGCCCGTGATGGAAGATCACCACGGTCCCGGCCGGTCCGCTGTGGTACTCCTCCCCGGAGAGGTGTTGGTATCTCGCCACATCGTCCATGTTCACTCGTCGGAGATGGCTGCCAGGCACGTAACGCGTCCCGCCTTCGCGTGGTGCAACGTCGTGGGGAAACCAGAAGAGTTGGATGTCGAAGGCCAGGCCATCGTCGATGATGGCGTCACAATGCAGGCCCTGCGCGTTGAGGTCACCGGCCATCTTGATATGCACGAAGTGATGATCGAGCACCGGGCCGGGTCCTACGAGGGACGCGATCGCTCCGGCGATCACGGGAACGCGGACCATGCGCCCCAACGCGGAGTCGGCGGGATACGCGTCCTCGAGATCGGTGCCCGAGCGGGGGAGCGGCACCTCGTGCTCGTCGCCTTCCGCCGCCGACCGACTCACTCCCCGGAACTCGTCGAGCCACGCCCGGAACAGCAGAGGGAGCTCGTGCATCGCCTGGGCGTTGATGTCCTCCGGCACGGCAGCCTCGAAACGCAAGAAGCCACGGGCCACGAACGACGCCATCTGGTCGGTCGTCAGCAACGGCACGGTGCGCATACGTCTTCTCTAGCCGACGGGTTCGATGCCCCGCACATCTGGCCTCTCCTCGGATCGCCCTCGCCTGACGACGCCGCCCGAATTCGACCCTTGGCGTTGTCGCCCGTACGCTCACGCCATGGAGCTCACCTACCCGCCCGAAGCCACCGCCTACCGGGAGCAGATCCGCGGCTTCCTCCGGGCGAACCTTCCCGAGGACTGGAAGGGCATCGGCGCCCTGAGCCACGCCGACGCGATCGCCTTCACCACGAAGTGGCGCGCGACCTTGAGCGCCAATGGTTACCTCGCGCTCAACTGGCCGACGCAGTACTCCGGCGCCGGTCTGTCCCCGCTCGAATCCGTCGTGCTGGCCGAGGAGTTCGCCCGAGCCGGTGTCCCGACCGGCGGGCCCAACGACGGATTCGGCATCGGCATGCTCGGCAACACCATGCTGAAGTGGGGAACCGAGGAGCAGAAGCAGCACTACCTGCCGAAGGTGCTGAGCGGAGAACACCTGTGGTGTCAGGGATACAGCGAACCGGCGGCGGGCAGCGATCTCGGCAACCTGGGCTGTCGTGCCGTGCTCGACGGCGACGAGTGGGTCATCAGCGGTCAGAAGATCTGGACCACCCAGGGCCACCTCGCGAACCACATCTTCGTGCTGGCGCGCACCGCCCCGAACGAGGCGAAGCACCGAGGCATCTCGTTCCTCCTCGTCGACATGCGCCAGCCAGGTGTCGAGGTTCGTCCGATCAAGATGATGTCGGGAGAGTCGGACTTCAACGAGGTGTTCTTCACCGATGCCCGCTGCGCCAAGGAAGCCGTTCTGGGCGAAGTGAACGGCGGATGGGCCGTGGCGATGACATTGCTCGGCAACGAGCGTGGAGCAGGAGCGGCCGTGAATGCCATCAGCTTTCGCGGCGAGCTCGACAAGTTGACGATCCTCGCCAAGGAGCGCGGTGCAACGAGTGACCCGATCATCCGTCAGCGACTGGCACGTGCACATACGAAGGTCGAGATCATGCGGTACTTCGGCTACAAGGCGCTCACCAGTTTCCTCCACGGCAAGCAACCCGGGCCCGACGCTTCCATCGGCAAGCTCTTCTGGAGCGAGTACCACCAGGAGGTCACCGAGCTCTCCGTCGACATCCTCGGTGCCGATGCGATGGTGCCCACGGGGCAGGCGCCCCAGACGGCGTTCCGCACCGATCAGCCGGGCTCGCCGAACGACACCGCCAACTGGGTCGGCGTCTTCTACAACGCCCGCGCCGGCACGATCTACGCCGGCACGAGTCAGGTGCAGAAGGGCATCGTGGGCGAGCAGATCCTCGGACTGCCGAAGGAGCCTCGGGCCGACAGCGGCCGGTGGAACACCATCCCAGGCCATGGCTGAGCCGCTTGGGGCACGGCGGGCAACGCGATTGCGGGTCGGAAGTCACTCCGGATCGTCAGAGAGCGACATCGCCCTCAGCGGACCGCGCCACGACCGTGCTGCACAGTGATGCTTTCCCGCCCCTATCGCGTCCTCGCCATTTCGTCGGTGGCGATCTTCCTGGTGTCGCTGGACGTGTCGATCCTGAACGTCGCGTTCCGATCGATTGTCGCGGAGTACGGCGTTGAGAAACGGACGCTGTTGACGTGGTGCTTCAGCGGTTACAACATCGCCTACGCGGCGGCGCTGCTCACCTCATCGCGGATTGCCGACCGGGTCGGACGCAAACGGGTCTTCATATCCGGAACGCTGGTCTTCGTCTTCGGGTCATTGGTATGTGCGCTCAGCACTTCGGCGGAGATGCTCGTGGCGGCCCGGCTGATCCAGGCGATGGGCGGGGCCCTGCTCACACCCGCATCGCTTGCCCTCGTCCTGCCCGAGTTTCCCGTCGAGAAGCGATCGGCGGCGATCGGGATCTGGGGGGCGGTGGGAGGAATCGCCGCGGCGGTCGGCCCCACGGTCGGCGGCATCCTCGTCGACACGCTGTCATGGCACTGGGTGTTCGGCATCAACATCCCGATCGGCCTTCTCGCGGTCGGTCTTGCGATCAAGCACCTCAACGAGACACCGAAGCAGGTCACCGGTTCTCCCGATGTCATCGGCGCGCTTCTCTCCATGGGTGGCGTCGGCCTCGTTGTGCTGGCCATCGTCGAAGGTGAGCGTTGGGGCTGGACGACCATCGGTACGGCCGGTTCGGTCCTCGGCGGGCTGGCGTTTGTTGCCGCATTCGTTCTGTGGTGCCGCACGAAGAAGGATGCCGTGCTCGAACTCAGCCTCACCAAGCTGCGCTTCTTTGCGGCGGGCAACCTTGCCTCGATGGTGTTCTCCATCGGGTTCTTTGCCATGTTCTTCGTGAACATACAGTTCCTGCAGAACGTTTGGAGCTACTCGGCGGTGAAGGCCGGCCTCGGGGTGTCTCCGGGACCGATCATGGCGGCGGTGTTTGCTTTCCCGGCCGGGAAGTGGGCTGAGCGCCACGGACATCGCACCATTGTCACCATCGGCTGCGTGGTGTTCGCCGTCGGTATCTTGCTCAACCTTACGTTCCTCGACGGCGACCCGAGCTACCTCTTCCCCTACCTGCCGGGCATGATGATCACCGGCGTCGGCGTAGGTCTGACGATCTCGACGCTTGGCTCGAGTTCAAATGCGTTCCTGCCACCGGTTCGAATGGCCATGGGTTCGGCGGTCAACACCACTGTGCGCCAAATCGGGGCGGCGCTCGGCATCGCCATCGCCTCGGCGCTCCTGAGCGCGGGAGCGAAGATCGACACGATGACGGGCTACCGCCGGTCGTGGACGATGATCACGGGTGTCGCCCTCCTTGCCGCCGCGGTCATGGCTGTGCTGTACCGCAAGCCGACCGAGGCACAGCGCACCGCTGCTGGCTGACTTCGCAGATCAAAGAACCGCGCCACCAGCTGATCAGCTCGAACGGCGTGGCGCCGACTCCGATCTTCTGACACACCTCGTGAACGATGCACCGCGGCCGACGGCGATTGACGAGACCGAAGCCCGGCGTTACCGTCGCCGCAGAGGCGACGAGTGTTTGCGCCGCAAGCCGGTTGCCTTCGAACTGAGTATCGGGTCCCACGGATCCGGGAAACGGAGTCGAGTATGGGATGGGTCATCGTCAACCATTGGGACCGTCGCGACACTGCGTCACGAGAGGATTTCGGCGCAGCTGCCTACGCGGTCTGCCGCTCAGCCAGAGGGCATCGTGGGATCACGTCCGCCAAGTACTACTGGGCGACCGCCGATCAGATCGTCATTGCGTACGACACCGACGATCTGCCTGCCTTCTACGGACCCGGAACCAAGGAGAGTGGGGCGGCGTTGTTCACGATGGCCGACCGGGCCAGAATGGTCGGCACCGAAACATGGGTTGACGCGGGTCAAGGTAGCGCCGTCTACAAGGACGCGGGTAGGTAGTCGTAGTCACCTTGCCGGCGCCGGGGTTCGTCCCCGGCAACTGGTTCGGTTCCCCGGTCGGTTCGGTCAAACCGTCCTGGGAACCTTGCCGGTTCGGGTGAGCACGAAGCGCATGACCTTGTGGGCGACGTCGGCCGTCGGCTCGAACATCAGCGGGCATCCGCCGTCGATCACCGTGATGCCGTGCTCACGGCCGTAGACCGTCGCCTCCCGGCAGACGCTGCCTTCACCGAACGCCTGATGCATCCAGGCGTGGGTGATGCCGAGTTCGGCGCACTCGCGCATCGTTGCCTCGGCGGCGTCGGGCTTCGTGGCGATCACCACGGCATCGACGCCACCCGGGATGGCGGTGAGGTTGGGGTAGCACCGGTCACCCTCGACCTCGGTGGCGTTCGGATTGACAGCGAAGACCTGATAGCCCCGATCACGGAGCCGCTTGTAGACCGTGTTGCTCCCATGGCCCTGGGCGTTGCGTGAAACCCCGGTGACGGCGATGCGCTTGTTGGCGAGAAATGTCGAAGCTGCCTGCTTGACAGTGACCATGAGGTCCTTCTTTCCCCCATCGAACGCCGACGGGATCCCGGGGAACTGTGCGCCGGTGGACTCACGGTACGAGTTCGCTCGTTGCTCCGCCCAGAGGCAAAGGTCGTCACCCGTCCAGCCGACGGTCACGTAGATGCACGAACGCGATGGCGAGGCCGTCGAACCGTCAAGGCACCGACGACGAAGGCCAGGCCAAGGGCGATGCCGCCCGCCATGATCAGCGGACCACGTCCCGAGCCGTTCCACGCCAGACCGGCCCAGGCGCCGGCGATGACCGACCCGATACCGGCGGCGCCGCCCTGCAGGCCGAGCGCCCGACCACGTGTTCCCGACCCCACCGTTGCGGAGATCCACGCCTTCGAGACGCCATCGGTCAGCGCGGTGTAGATGCCGTAGAGGGCAAAGATCGGCCACACCCACGCGGCGTTCGTTGCCAGTCCGAG
>JANPDB010000330.1:0-1582 GCA_031431255.1 Acidimicrobiia bacterium
AGGCGTTGGCTGCTGCGGTGTTCTGATTGATACGAAGACCCACGGGAATCCTCCTTGATTCGTGATTTGGTCAAAGGACTTCGGAAGCTCAATCCGTGAGCTTTCCGAACGCCACGTTTCGGTGGTCGATCCATCCGATCGGCCGGCCGCACCGAGATGTGCGCACTTCGCCGCGGAATGGTCCGATCGGCCTACCCCAAGTTGGAACCCGGCGTTCGGAACTAGCGGCGCGACGGTGCGGCGAGTTCGCCGACGTCGGACCTGAGCCGCTCGGCCCACTTCACGGCGTTGATCCAGGTCGAGGCGAGCATGGCGATGTTGGCGGCCGGGCCGGAACCGGCCGGGGAGATGGCGTCGACGATGTGACACGCCGTCGACAAACGGTTCTCTTCGCAGCACAAGACCGCATCGAGCACTTCACCGAGAAGGCCGGTCTGGCGGGTGATGGCGTTGACCACTTCAGAAGTGAGCGGGAGCGAGGCCAGGGCATCCTCGGTGGGCATTCCGGCGAACGCGCCGACCAGCGACAGCAGTCCCACCGTGAACGCCGGCTCGGGACGCACACCGAGCTCAGCGGCAACATGTTCACACTGTCGGGCGCGGACCAACGAGGTCAGCGTGAGCTCGGCCGGAACCGAGGTGACAGAGTTGAGCGTGACCGCGAGCGCCAGTTGGCGGACGTTGCGAAGCCCCAGCATGACAAGAGCCGAGCGCGTCGTGTCGATCCGCTTGGGGAGACTGAACAGTCCCGAGTTGACCAACGAGAGCATGCGAAGGACGAGGGACGGGTCGCGGGTGATGACCCGCTCGACGTCTTCGAACGAGCTGTTCGGCTTCTCCAGCTCGGCGAGGAGCTGCATCGCGGCCAGCCGGTCGACAGAACCGCCGAGCCCATGGGCTACCGGTTGGCGGAAGAAGGCACCGCCCCGAAGGTCGAAGTCACCGCGGGCGGAGCCGGCATCGTCGGTGGAATCGACGCCCACGGCTACGGACAGCATCCCCCGGCGCGAGGCTTCGAGTGCGGCCGCGTGAAAGCTGTTGACGTGACGGGTTGCGAACCGTAGGGAAAGCGCGTCCACCTCGGCGATCCCGAGGCTTGCCAGAACGCCAAAAGGATCGACGGATGCGCCGTCCTCGGCGCGTTTGTCGGAGAGGTCGAGGGCCACGCGGAATCCCATCCTGCGGGTTCTGTCCACGAGTTCCGACGCGCCGGTCTTGGCCAGTTCGAAGGGAGTAAGTGCGAGGATCGTCCGCTTCGGGGGCAACGCGTTGTGGAGGCCGTGCCCGAGCGCGTCCACCGTGACCGGGATCCAGGAGTCTTTTCCGGCGATCAGCTCTTCGAGGTTCGCCGCAACGATCGCCGCAAGCAGACGACGACAGGCCAGGTCACGGTCGCCGAACGGGTTCGCGTCGTCGATGCCATCGGCGACGAACAGACGATATGCGGCGGTCTGCTCGTTTCGCCCGATGAGTGGTTGTCGTCCGAGGAAGACGGAATCGTTCACACCCGCATCGATCGGCAGCCTCGGCGCGAACTTGCGGAGTGTCGGCTCCGACGGGTGAAGAATCGTTCAGGTCGGCG
>JANPDB010000331.1:0-7854 GCA_031431255.1 Acidimicrobiia bacterium
GGGGACGCCGCCGCCGGCAAGCGCCAGCTCGACCCGGTCGCCGGAGACGGCATCCACACTCACCAGAGCGAAGCCGATGTTCGCTCGCAGCCGGTAGGACCAGGCCTTGTTGGTGAGATCGCCGACCTTGCGGCCGTCGCGCGTGATGTCGGTCCACGTCAGCAACGAAGGGGTCGGCACGTCACCGTCCAGGATCACGCCGAGTTGATGGCGCTTCGGGCCCTCGGCCTTGACCCGGCGCAACGCGTCGATGCCGACGGTGTCGTCGGGGACGTCCAGGTCGACGTATCGCTCCATCCGGACCTCGAACGGGTTCGTCTGGTCGTCGGTGTCGCCACCCCACGAGAGCAGGCCGCTTTCGATCCGCTCATGGAGATTCGGGTTCCCGGGACCGATGTCCCACGGAGCACCCGCCTCTTTGACGATGTTCCACAGGGCCGTGCCCTTCGACCCATCCATCAGGTAAATCTCGAAGCCGCCCTGCTTGGACCAGCCCGAACGAGCGACGACCACCGGGATCCCCTCGACCGACGTCTCCTTGAACCAGAAGTACCTGAGATCGTTGACCCAGTCGCCGAAGATCGACGCCGTGACCGCAGCAGCGCTCGGACCTTGAATGGCAAGCGGCGACACGTCAGGCTCGGTGATCTCCACGTCGAGGCGCCGCTCACCAGCGATCGCCCGTGCCCAGAACCAGATGTTCGAGTCGGCGATCGACAGCCAGAAACAGTCGTCGGAGACCCGGAGAAGGACGGGATCGTTGATGAGCGTCCCCGCGTGATTGCAGATCGCCACGTACTTGCCCTGACCGACCACACACTTCGTGAGATCACGCAGTGCCAGGATCTGGGCGAGCCTCGCTGCGTCGGGACCCTTGATCTGCACTTGCCGCTCGACCGCAACGTCCCACATCGACACGCCGTTGATGAGACGCCAGTACTCCTCCTCCGGATGGCCGAATCCGGTCGGCATGAACATGTTGTTGTACGAGATGAAACTCGCGACTCCCTCGGCGACGGTCGACTCGAAGTACGGGGAAAAGCGTTGACGGGACGATGCGGCGATCTGAAACACGGTGCGGTGGCCCCTTCTGGTGTGGAGGGATCGACCATACGTTGGCTGCAGCCCCGTCCCAGCGGATCTGATGGACTGGTCCAGAAATGCCGGACTCGCCTACCAACCCGACGACCCAGACCCGCCTCAGTCGTCGCGAGGTACTGGCCTCACTCGCCGCCACCGTCGCGCTCCCGGGGACGGGTCCGGCGGCGACACCTACCGCGACGCTGGGCAACGGACAAGCACCAACGCCGGTGCCGACGTGGGACAACCCCTACGGGGTCGTCGTGACGCCTCGGTTTGCCTGGGTGCCGGGGAAGGCCCCGATCGTCGCGAACCTCGACGTCGAACCGTCCGTCGCCGTGCTCGTCGTGCACCATTCCGAAACGTCGAACACCTACGCCGTCGAGGAGGTCCCGAAGGTATTGCGCTCGTTCCGCAGCTACCACGTGAGCCGAAAGAAGCGCTGGCCCGACGTCGCATACAACTTCTTTGTCGATCGCTTCGGCGGAGTCTGGGAGGGACGGACCGGGAGTCTGACCGAACCGGTGGCAGGTAGCGCAACGGGCGGAAATCAGGGCCACAGCCAACTCGTGTGCCTGGTCGGAAACCACAACTCCGCGCCACCGAGCGAAGCCGCTCTCGGGTCGTTGACCCGCGTTCTGGCAGCCCTCGCCGATCAGTACGCACTTCCGATGGAGCCGGATGCCATCGCGGACTTCGAGTCCCGGGGATCGACGCGATGGCCTGTCGGTGTGATCGTACGCACGCGTAGTATTGAGGGCCATCGTGCGATGTCCATGACCTCGTGCCCGGGGGAAGCCGCCTCTCGTCTCCTTCCGACGATCCGAAGTGAGGTGCAACGGCTCCGGGCGGCAGCCGCAGCAACCGCTCGATGAGTCACGCGTGGTGAGAGGGATCAGATGACGTTGACCAGGCGGAGGGTGATCTCGACGGGATCCCCGTCTTCTATTTCTTCGGCCCGGCGCACGGCCTTCTTCACCGGGAGCACGAAGCACTGGCTCTTCGAGTCGGGGAACACCGAGGTGGAGAACTCCGTGTCCCCGATCTGCGCCGCGACCTTGACCGAGCCGAACCCGCCGCGCCGGCCGTCGGTCTCCTCCCGGATCATCTCGGACACGGCCCGCGGAACCGTGGCGAAATACCACGCGCTATCGCCCGACCACCGGCTGACCTCGGAAGCAAAACGGAACTCCACGCCGGACATCCTGGCATCGCTGGGTCAGTGGGTCTCCCGCCTCATAGCCGCCGTCTCTTGAGCGCGAACGCTCAACCGGAGCGGCGCATCGGTCGACGAAGGTCCCTGTGAAGCTTGCGGATCCGTTCTCCGTTGCCGGACGACCGCGCCTCCAAAGACTCCTTCGCGTCAGCGCTGTCGGGAGCGTCGTTCTCGCCGTGGCGTACTGCGCCACGATCGTGTTCGTCGGGCGCCCGAAGGGCGGATACGACACCCTCTGGGACGGATGGCTCTACCACGTCGCCACGACCCTGCCGGGAATCCTCGCGGCGATGAAGGCGGTTGCGGATCGTCGTTCGCGAGCCGAATGGTGGCTGGTCAGCATCGGCATTGCCCTCAACACCATGGGGAATCTGATCTACACGTACCACGATCAGAACATCGTCCCGATTCCGTTCCCGGCGTGGTCGGACCTCATGTACCTCTCGTCGTATCTGTGCTTCGCCGTTGCCCTGGTCGTCATCACCCAGCGCCAGACCGGCGAGGTATCGAAAGCCGTCCGCCTCGATGGTCTCGTGATCGGACTGAGCGCAGGGGCCATCGCTGTCGCCTTTTGGTTCGAGTCGATCCTCGGGCAGACCGGAAGCGCGCTCGCCGTGGTGACGGGCTTGGCGTATCCGCTCTTCGACGTGGTGTTCATCGTGATCGTGGTGTCGGGCCTGGCTCCGGCGCGCTTCCGTCCGACCTGGTCCTCCGTCGCGTTCATGGTCGGCGCAGTTGCGCTGGCGATCGGCGACACCGTCTATCTGAACCAGTTGGCGGCGGAAACCTACGTGCCGTCGACGATCCTCGAGTGCACGTGGGTCGTCGGACTCCTGCTGTTCGGGCTGGCCGCCTGGGCTCCCGCTGAACTGCGGGCGACGGGCACCGCCGAGTTCTCCTCCGGAGCGGCCACCCTCCCCGCAGCCGCGGCAACCGCGGCCCTCGCCGTTGTCGCATCGGGTGTTTCGGGTGGAGTGCCCCTTCTCGCTTCGTGGTTGGCGATCGCCGCGATCGCCGGGGCTCTCGTGCGGGTCGTGCTGACCGTCCGCGAACTCCGCCGCGCGAACATCGCCTTCAGTCAGGCGCGCACCGACGAGCTCACCGGGATCCTCAACCGTCGTGGCTTCTCCGAAGAGCTCGACCAGCGTCTCGCCCGCGAAGGTTCCGAGTTGTCGGTGCTCGTCATCGACCTGGACGGCTTCAAGGAGGTCAACGACTCGCTCGGCCATCAGGCCGGCGACTACCTGCTTCAAGTCCTGGGGGAACGCTTCTCGCTCGCCGTACCGCCCGGTTCACTGGTCGCCCGCCTCGGCGGCGACGAGTTCGGGCTCGCCATCCCCGGTGGACGCAGCGTCGCCGAATCCACCGTAACGGCCCTCCACGCCGCGCTTGATCGCACCGTGACCCTCGAGGACATCCCCGTGCGGGTCGGGGCGAGCATCGGTGTTGCCCAGGCCCCCCTGCACGGGACGACGAGGTCCGACCTCCTCCGCGCCGCTGACGTCGCCATGTACGACGCAAAGGGAAGTCAGCTCGGCACCTCGTGGTACTCGATCGAACAGGACCCGCACACCCGCGACCGGCTTGCGCTCATCGAGGAACTCCGCATCGCCATCGAGCGGCGCTCGTTCGAGATGCACTACCAGCCGACGATCGATGTGCGAACCGGCGACGTGGTCGGTATGGAGGCGCTGATCCGGTGGGACCATCCCGTCCGCGGGATGCTGCTGCCCGAAGAGTTCATCCCACTCGCCGAACGTGTCGGGCTGATCCCCGCGATCACCCGCGCCGTGCTCGAGGTCTCGATCGCCCATCTCGGCGACGTCCGGCGAAACGGCCGGGAGCTCCGACTGAGCGTGAACATCTCCGCCAAGGATCTCGTCGACGACGCTCTGCCCGGATACATCCGATCGGTCCTCGATGCCAACGGAGTCCCGGCCCGTCTGCTGACCCTCGAGATCACCGAGACCGCGCTCTCATCGGACGAGGTTCGGGCAGAGCGCACGCTGAATGCGCTGCGAGCCGAGGGCATACGTATCTCCATCGATGACTTCGGCGTCGGCTACTCCTCGATGTCGCAGCTGCTCAAGCTTCCGCTCGACGAACTCAAGATCGATCGCAGCTTCATCGCCAATCTCGACGGGGATCTCCGCGCCCAGGCCATCCTCAGTGCCACCGTCGAGCTCGGTCGAACCCTTGGCCTCGACATCGTTGCCGAAGGCATCGAGACCGTGGCCTCGCTCGACGAAATCAGCCGCCGTGGGGTCGACACCGCGCAGGGGTTCCTCTTCAGCAAGGCGCTGCCGTCCTCGTCGTTCGGCCAATTCGTCTCTGACCACGCCGAGATGCAGCTGACCGCACAGCTCGACGCTGAACGCTCGTTGATCGACACTGACGCCTCGCGGCGCGCCTTCCCGGAGCGCTCACCCACGCGGTGAGCTTTGTTGGCACGCCAGTATTCTGGCATTCCGCTAGATTCCTGACCTATGCGTAACGGGGTTCGAGCAGCCAGGATGCGCCACGGGCTCAGCCAGGCGGAGCTCGCCCAGCGAGCTGGGGTCACCCGTCAGTCGCTCGGGACCATCGAAGCGGGACGTCACTCACCCAGCGTCGATGCCGCGTTGCGGATCGCCGGTGTCCTCGGCGTCGCCGTCGAGACCCTGTTCGCGCCTGCCGACGATCAGCCCGACACCCCCGTCGCCGACCCGGTCACGCCCGGCACTCCGGTCGTTGTCGGACGCGTCGGGTCGCGCCGGGTGCATGCGCCGGTGCGCCATCTGATCAACGCCTCCGAATCCTGGGCGGTCGCCGATGGCTTCGTCGGCGAGAACGGGGTCGATCTGCTCGACCAGATCGACGAGTACGGGTTGGTCGTGGCCGGCTGTGATCCCCTGCTCGGCATGGCGGCCGCGGTGCTCACCCAACGTCGCGGGCCCCGCCTGGTTCCCGTCCACCTGTCGACGGGTGCGTCCGTGTCGGCGTTGTCACGGGGAGTCGTCCATGGCGTTGTGGTGCACGGACCGGCAGGTGCGCTCCCGACACCGCCGGTCGGGGTGCGTCGGTGGCGGTTCTCGAGCTGGCAGGTCGGCGTGGCGTCCTCATCCACTCGGGGTGTCGCATCGATCGAGCAGCTCGCCAGCCGACGGATACGAACCGCGCAACGCGAGCCCGGCGCCGGCAGCCAGCGGGCCCTCGAACGCGCGCTTTCGGCCGTGGGCGCCGCATCGCTTCCCGGGCCGCGGGTCGACAGCCACGTCGACGCGGCCCGTCACGTCGTCGCCGGACTCCCCGCCGGTATCACCATGGAAGCGGCGGCCTGTGCGTTCGGGCTCATGTTCCTTCCGCTGGAGACCCATCACAGCGAGCTCTGGATCGACGACCGCTACCTCGACCACCCCGGTGCCGTCGCACTCGTCGGCGCGCTCTCCGACGCGGCACTTGTCGGTCGGGCCCGGCGCCTCCCCGGCTACGACGTCACCCAGATGGGGACGGAGGTCTTGGCGTCATGAGTCCGCACAACGCGACCCGATGGCGACGCCGAGGTCGGGCCATCCTGATCGCCGTCGTCGCGTTGGCCACCGCCAGCGGGTCCGCCCCGGCCGGGATCGCCGACGCCGCGACGAATCCGACGAAGAAGAACCCGGCCATTCGGACGCTCCTGATCGCCGGCGCCTCAGATCTCCGACCGGCGTTCGAAGAGCTCGGGCGGAGATTCACGGCCGCCACCGGGACGACGGTGACCTTCTCGTTCGGTTCGAGCGGGCAGTTGGCCCAGCAGGTCATCAACGGCGCCCCGTTCGACGTGTTCGCATCGGCCGACGTTGGTTTCGTCGACCGGGTTCTGGCCAAGGGAGTCGGGGAACGCACCACAAAGTCGACGTACGCCTTTGGGCGACTCGCTGTGTGGACGCCGAAGGGCGTCGCTCCGGTGACGCAGGTGAGCGAACTGGAAGGCGCATCAATCAAGCGGATCGCCATCGCCAACCCGGACCATGCGCCGTACGGCGTGGCCGCCGTGGAGGCGCTCACGACTGCGGGGATCTACGACGCGGTGAAGGTGCGGCTGGTCTACGGCGAGAACGTGAGCGACACGTATCGACTCGCCACATCAGGCAACGCCGACGCCGCACTCGTATCGCTCTCGCTGGTGATCGCCGACCGCAAAGGGGGCGCCTACCTGATAGTCCCCGCTGACGAGCATCGCCCCCTCGAGCAGGTGCTCGTCGTTACCGCATCGAAGAAACGGGCCGCCTCGGCCAAGGCGTTCGCCGCACTCGTGCGGAGCAGGGACGGCCGTGCCGTGATGAGGAAGTTCGGCTTCCTCCTCCCCGGCGATCCCGTGCCTTCGAGCCTCACGTGATGCCTTTGTCGGAAGTCTGAGGCACGCGATGGACTGGTTTCCGCTCTGGCTGTCGCTGCGCGTCGCCGCTTCGGCAACGGTCATCGCCGCGATCGTCGGCGTCACGCTCGCCTACGTTCTCGCCAAGGGCCGCTTCCCTGGCCGCGGGCTGCTTGAGGCCGTGGCCAGTGTGCCGATCGTCCTTCCCCCGACGGTGCTCGGCTACTACCTCCTGGTCACCCTCGGGGCGCGGTCGCCGATCGGCCGGGCATGGGAATCGATGTTCGGCCACACGTTGGTCTTCACCCCGACGGCGGCGGTGATCGCCGCGTCGGTGTCGGCGATGCCGTTCGTCCTGCGCACCGCGCGTGCGGCGATCGAGGCCGTCGACCCACGCTTCGAGCAGGCCGCGCGCACGATCGGCCTGCCCGAATGGCGCGTGGCGGCGCAGGTCACCATTCCCCTTGCCGGACGCGGCCTGATCGCCGGCGTGGCCCTCGGCTTCGCCCGGGCGCTCGGTGACTTCGGGGTGACGGTCATGCTCGCCGGCAACATCCCCGGTCGCACCCAGACGATGCCGATCGCCGTCTACGACGCAGTGCAGGCGGGCAACGACCATCGGGCGTCGGTGCTCTCCGCCGTCCTCGCCGGCATCGCCGTGGTCGTGCTCGTCGCCGTCAACCGGCTGAGCCGGATCCCGAACGCGGGACACCGATGACAAGCGTCGTTCCGACACAGGGCGACGGTCTGTTTGCCGCGGCGGTGCCCGCGTTGGAGGCCCAGTTCTCCGTTCGTGCCGGGGAGTTCGAGATGCAAGCGGCAATCCGCACGGAACCGGGCATCACGGTGCTCTTCGGCCCGTCAGGTGCGGGAAAGTCGCTCACACTGGCCACCATCGCCGGGCTGCGCCGACCCGACGCCGGGAGCGTCACGATCAACGACAGGCGCGTTGCCGACGCCTCGACCGGGCTGCACGTACGTACCCAGGACCGCAATGTCGGCGTCGTCTTCCAGGACTCGCTTTTGCTTCCCCATCGCAACGCCCGCGACAACGTCGCCCTGGCCGTGCGATCGGGCGCCAGGGCCGAGCGACGGCGAGAGGCCGATCGGCTTCTGGCCGAAGTCGGGGCGACGGGTCTGGCCGAGGCCGCGCCTCTCCGACTCTCCGGTGGTGAGCGGCAACGCATCGCACTCGCCCGGGCGCTCGCCGGCCAACCTC
>JANPDB010000332.1:0-13707 GCA_031431255.1 Acidimicrobiia bacterium
GTCGATGGCGTTCATGAGGTCTCGATGTCAGTGGGTGACGAAGTGGACGGTGGAGAAATCCCGGCGCATCGCTGCGACGTCGGCGGCCACGGATTCGCTCGGTCGCCGAGCGAGCAGTGCATCGGCAAACAGCCGTGCGACCGTCTCCATGTCGTGCTCGCGCAGGCCCCAACGGGTGAGCTCCTGGGTTCCGAGCCGGATGCCGTTGGCCTCATCGGGAACCTGCGGCCGCGGGAGCCCGATCGATGAACACAGGATGTTGGCTTTCTCGAGCTTCCTTGCGGCCCGGTTGCCGCCACCGTACCGAGCCGCACCGAGCGCGACATGCTGGCTCACCGTGAACGGGTGCCCGCCGCGAAGATCGGCATGCCCGACTCGTCCCGGCACGTCGAACACGTCGAGGCCTTCGGCGGCCAGGTGTCCGGCCAGGGCCTGAGCGTTGGTGATGCACTGGTCCGCGTAGGCGGCACCGTAGGTGTGCATATCAAGAGCGGCGAGACCAAGGGCGGCGGACTTGGCCAGATCGAAATTCGCCGTGAACCCGGGATAGGCGATGGCATCGAGCCGTTCGGCCAGCGACGCGTCGTCGGTGAGGATCATGCCTGACGGCGGTCCGCCGAAGCTCTTGTAGGTCGAGCCGGTCATCAGGTGGGCCCCCTCGCGCAGGGGATCCTGGAATCTCCCGCCGGCGATCATGCCGCCCATGTGTGCGGCGTCGAAGAGCACGAACGCGCCGATCGTGTCGGCGATCGCTCGAACTTCGCGCACTGCGTACGGGAACAGGCACATGCTCCCTGCCATGATGACGAGCTTGGGCTTCACACGATCGACCTGCCGGGCAAACTCGTCGAGGTCCACGTCCATCGACTCTGCGTTCCACGGCGCGTCGTGGGTGACCAGCCCGAGCCAGCCAGCGGCCCCGGCGGCGTGGTGGGTCACGTGGCCGGCGGCGGCGTCGGAGAAGGCCACGATCGCGTCGCCGGGCTTGCAGGTAGCCAGGTAGGCGAACTGATTGGCGATCGAACCCGAAGGGACACGGGTCTCCACGTACTCCGCTCCGAACAACGATCCGATGAGAGCATCCGTGAGCAGGGTGATCTCGCTCCCGGCGTCCATGCCCCGGTTGTACGTGTCGCCGGGTGACCCGAGGTTCGGTCGTCCACCGATCGACGACCCGAGAAGTCGAGCCATGCGAGGGTTGGCGATGTTGGTGCCTGCGTAGAGATTGAGGCAGTGCTCGTTGACCTGACGCTCCTGCCGTTGGACGAGCGCGTGGAGATGAGCATCGATGGCGTCGGGCGCAAGCGCTCCGAGTCGGTCGAACGTGACGGCGGCGAACGCTCGAGCCGGGGCGGTGTTCCACGGCCGTGGGCCGAGGCTGGAGACGAGTTGTCGTGTCATCGCTCGTCGATCATCTCACCGGGGCGTGTGCGTTCGTTCCTGGCCTACCCTTCGCTGGTGCTCCTCCATCGCTGTCGTAGAGCACCCGGGGTGATGCCCGGCGGTGCCGTCCTTCTCATGGTGATGCTGGCCGTCGCCGTGGCGCCGGACTCATCAGCAGCGAGGCCCCTGATCCGGCCGCGGTGGCGCACCCTGAACGTTCCGGGCGCCGGGGCACGCGTAGTAGGGATGTGCTTCGACGGCACGACGTGGTGGTTCTCCGGCTCCATCCGAGACCCGTCGGACGTTCAGCGCCCGGCCGTGTGGACGTCGATCGACTTGGTGACCCTGAACCCGGTCATGATGCGCCCAGTCACTCCGTATGGGGAGATCTCGGAGATCTACGCCGTGGCCGCTTCCCGCGCCGGGGCCGTCGCCCTCGGGATGCACACCGGCGGGGCGCACGGGAACCCTCGCACCGCGAGCTGAGTGCTGTCGGCCAGTGATGGGTCCGCGCCGGCCATGGACGAGGTCAGAGCCAACTTCGAGCTCTACAACGGTCCCCGCCAGATCGGCGTCCGAGGGGTCGTGGCGGCACCGTCGGGTGGGTTCGTGATCTTCGGCAGCCGGGTGAATCGCAACGGTCTCCTCGGTGCGACTTCCTGGTGGTCGTCAGATGGCTCCGAGTTCGCGATCTTCGACGATGATCCGGTCCTGTCTGCGGTCGACGGGGAACAGCAGCAGGGGCTCGATATCGCTGCTGATGGATCGGGACTGTTCGCGGTCGGCGAGCAGTGGGCGGTGCGCGGGGGAGTGGCGTCGACCGACGCGATCGCCTGGACCTCCGCCGACGGACGAACGTGGACGGCGAACGCAGACCTCCGCCTACGCGATGGTGGCTATGGCGAACAGCGATTCCAGCGCGTAGCGGTGTCCGGCGTCCGCGCCCTGATCGGGGGGACCGACAGTGCGGAGCGGACCCGCCTGGTCGCCTGGGAGCGACGAGGCGGCAAGTGGAATCGTTCAGTGCTTCCGGTGCCAGCGGCCGATGACCCTCTGTCCGGAGTGACCGACGCCGCCCTCGACGACATCGTGGCCGTCATCGGTGCGAAAGTCGACGATCGGTTGATGCTGATGAGTCGATGGGTGGGAGGGCGATGGCAGCGGATGGGTCTCCCGGCGGCCCCGACGGGTCGTCGTGCACAGCTTCAGGTGGGAGTCGGCGGCGCGAAGGTGGTCGTCGCGGCGACCGGCGACGGGCCGGAATGGCTCGCCGTTGCCGATCGAGGGGCATTCACCGGCGGGTGATCAGCGTCGCCCCGCAGGCCCGACACTGGAACACTTCGAGCTTCAGCGGCCCCAGAACCCGATGATGCGCCACCCGAGGTCCGGGAATCCGGCCGCATCGGCCACCTTCGCGCTGGCGTGATTGTCCGGAGCGTGGAGGTAGGTCGGGATCGCCCCCTCCGCGAGGACTCGCCGGGCGGCAGTGGCGACGAGATGGCGACCGACCCCTCGGCCCCGCAGCGTCGGTTCCGTCCCCACGCTGAGCTCATGTCCGAATTCGTCGTGCTGCTTGCGCCCGACACCGGCGCCGTACGAGCCCTCGTCATCCCAAGAGATGAGCAGATCCCCGTTGAACGGACGGAGCCACTCGGGCACCCGCGGATCGTCGTTGGGCACCCATTCGCCGAGGTCGGGGGTCGGCGTCGGCGAGTCGCTCCAGCGGAACAACCCGAATCCGACCGACCCCGGGCGTCCAAGCGCGTTCGGCACCGCCTTTCGTAGAGCGTCCAGGTCACCGTCGAGTGATCCGGTGCCGACCGCGCTCGTGAGTTCGCGAACGGCATGGGGCGGAACCGAGAGCACGGCGAAGGTCGGCGTTGCGACGCCGATGACGTCATGAACGTGCCCGTCCCATCCGGGTTCCAGACGCGCCTGGTGGCCGACGATCACGACCCCTTCGGGTGTCTCGGCCATCAAGGAGTCGGGCCAATCACCCAACCAGCTCACGAGGTGTTCGGTCAATCGCCTGGGATGGGCGCCGCTGCTACTCATCTGAGGGGAGTCTTTCGGGAGGCATGAGGCCCTGCGGCGACAGGGGGCGTACGGAACAGCGGGTGTCAGGCAATCGGTCCGCCGGATTCCTTCCACGCGGCGAAGCCACCTTCGACGTGGCTCACGTTCGTCATGCCCATGTTCTGGAGGGCCGCGGCCGAGAGCGCCGATCGCCATCCGCCGCCACAGAACAGGACGAAATGCTTCGAGTCGTCACCGAAGACCGGTTTGAAGTACGGGCTTTCCGGATCCACCCAGAATTCGAGCATGCCCCGCGGCGCATGGAATGCGCCAGGAACCTTTCCGTCTCGTTCGAGTTCGCGCGGGTCGCGGATGTCGACGAGAACGACGTTCTCGTCGGCCAGCAACGCCCGGGTCTCGTCCACCGTTCGAGTCGTTATGCGGGCGTTCGCCTCTTTCAGGAGTTGCTTGAATCCCTTGGTGATGGGCATGGGTCACTCTCTTCTCTGCGGCGCGCCTGTCGAGCGATAGCACACTATGTCGGGGTGACGACGCCGATGAAACCCGAGGGTTGAGTCAGGCGGGTGTGTTGAGCGGGCGCCCGATCGAGGCGACCGTGAAGCCGTGCTCGGTGAGCGTCTCGGTGTCGAGCACGTTGCGGGCATCGACGATCAACGGTCGGCGCAGGCCGAGCATCGCAGGATCGAGGTTGCGGAATTCGGCCCACTCGGTGAGCAGCACCAGCACATCGGCGCCCGCAGTTGCCGCGTAGAGCTCGCTGCAAACGGTGACGGCGTCGAACATCCCGGAAGGCAGAGCGGCGACCGGGTCATAGAGCCGAACCTCCGCGCCAGCGTCGAGGAGTTCGCTGATCACGGTCAGCGCCGGAGCGTCGCGGATGTCGTCGGTGTTGGGCTTGAAGGCAAGACCCCACAATGCGACGGTCACCCCGGCGAGCGAGCCATCGACACGATCGATCAGCGCCCGAAGTTTGGCCACCGGAACGCTCTTCTGCCGTTCGTTAGTCGCCTCGACTTCGCGAAGGATTCCGAAGTCGACGCCGAGACCCTCGGCGGTCGCGCGCAACGCGCGGACGTCCTTCGGAAAGCATGAGCCGCCGTAGCCAGGCCCGGCATACAGGAACGCATTGCCGATACGGGCGTCACTGCCGATACCTCGTCTGACCAGCGACACGTCGGCGCCGACCGCGTCGCAAAGCGCAGCGATCGTGTTCATGAAGCTGATCCGGGTGGCCAGCATGGCGTTCGCCGCGTACTTCGTGATCTCCGCCGAAGCGAGGTCCATGAATATGACCGGCCGGGCGTTGAGAAGGAATGGACGGTAGAGCCGTTCGAGAACCGCTTGGGCCCGGTCGGTCTCGACGCCGATCACGATGCGGTCCGGGCGGGCGAAGTCGTCGATGGCCGCCCCTTCCTTGAGGAACTCCGGATTGGAGGCGACATCGAACTGAGTGGGTTCGACATCGGCTTGGCGCGCGTCGTCGATGCTCGAGCGGAGATGAGCGGCGACCTTCGCAGCAGTGCCGACCGGCACCGTCGATTTGGTCACGACGACCAGGTAGTCGGTCGGTCTCGCAGCCAACACCCGGCCGATGGATGACGCGACACCGAGCACCTGGCTCAGGTCTGCCGACCCGTCGTCGCCCGGCGGCGTGCCGACGGCGATGAACGCCACGTCGGCGTCCACGAGCGCGGCGGCGAGGTCCGTGCCGAAGTGGAGGCGCGCCTTCGCCATGTTCCGCCGGACCAGCGTCTCGAGCCCCGGTTCGTAGATTGGCATGTCGCCGCGCCGGAGACGCTCGATCTTGGAGGCATCGACGTCGACACAGACGACGTTGGCCCCGGTGTCGCTCAGGCAGGCCCCCGTTACGAGACCGACGTAGCCCGATCCGACAATGACGACCTTCATGCGGTATCCATCGATCTGTTGGCGGGAACGCCGAGCACGGAGGCGAAGTACGCGGCGGTGTCGACGAGACCTTCGCGAAGTTCGACCGTCGGCGTCCATCCGAGGTGCTCTCTGGCGAGACTGATGTCCGGCTGTCGCTGGGTCGGGTCGTCCTGCGGCAGCGGCTCGTACACGATCGGCGAATCCGAACCGGTGGTCGCGAGAACGAGTTCGGCGAGTTCGGCGATCGTGAACTCGTTGGGGTTGCCGATGTTGATCGGACCGACCTGATCGGAATCGAGCAACGCCAGGAAGCCCCGGATCAGATCGGACGCGTAACAGAACGACCGTGTCTGGTTACCGCTTCCGTAGATCGTGATGGGATCACCCCGCAAGGCCTGGACCAAAAAGTTGGACACCACCCGGCCGTCGTTCGGGCGCATGCGGGGGCCATACGTGTTGAAGATCCGAACAACGCGTACATCGACACCATGGGTGCGGTGAAATGCGAACGTCATCGCTTCGGCGAATCGCTTCGCCTCGTCGTACACACTGCGAGGGCCGATCGGGTTCACGTTGCCCCAGTACGACTCCGGTTGCGGGTGTACCGACGGGTCCCCGTACACTTCGCTCGTCGACGAGAGGAAGAACTTCGCGCCTTTCTGCTTGGCGAGTTCGAGACCGTTGCGCGTTCCGAGGCTGCCCACATCGAGCGTCTCGATCGGATGGTCGAGGTAGTCCCTGGGCGACGCCGGCGACGCGAGATGCATGACGGCATCGACAGCTCCCTCGACCGCGTACGCCTCGCAAACGTCGTGGAGGCGGAAGGAGAAGGCTGCACTGCCCTGGAGGTGAGCGATGTTGTCGAGCGATCCGGTAAGGAGGCTGTCGAGCGCAAGTACCTCGTCACCCCGCTTGACCAGGGCATCGCAGAGATGCGAACCGAGAAAACCTGCACCACCAGTGACAACGACCCGAGCCATGAGGACCTCCATTGTTGTCGACGTTTTCGGCCCCGGCCACGATTTCGGCTGCTATTGAGGCTCGCGACCTACCGCTCCCAGAATCGGAACAGCTCGGCGCCGAACCTGGAGATGCTCGACAGGGCGGAGTCGTTCCCGACGAGTTCGACCAGTGTGCGGGCGTTCCCGAAGACGAGGTGGCCGAACCACGGCGCCTGCCAGGCGAGCATGAACAGCACGACGATCGAGTACTGCCGATACGGCGCCAACGCTTCGAGGAAGCGGCGGGGCAGGTAGGGCTCGAGCACCCCGAAGCCGTCGAGGCCCGGCAGCGGGAGCGCGTTGAGGATCGCTGCGATGAACTGCAGAAGAGCGAGGAACGCGAGGGCACCCGCGAATGCCGGCGCCTGGCTGGGGATGGACGGAAACAGTCGGAACGGCAGGCACAACGCGACGCCGATGGCGAAGTTGGTGAGGGGACCGGCCGCCGATACGAGGCTGCGATGGGCCCGGTCGCGGATCAGGCCCATCTGGATCCAAACGGCTCCGCCGGGAAGCCCGATCCCGCCCATGACCAGGAAGGCGATCGGCATGAGAATCGAAAGCACCGGATGGAGGTATTTGCGTGGATCGAGACTGAGGTAGCCCTTGTCGGCCACGGTCCGGTCGCCGAAACGGTAGGCCGTGACGGCGTGGGCGTACTCGTGGAGGCAAAGCGACACGACCCAGCCGAGAAGGACGAAGGCGAACACGCGGGTTCCCGCATCGGAGAAGTCCACGCTCCACGCCGCCGCTCCTGCGGCCGCGGTGGCGGCGAGCAGGGCGAGGAAGATCGGACTCGGTCGGCGAAGCATCAGGGTCGAGCGTAGGGCCGTGTCCTCCGACGGAGGAGCAGCCCGTGCCCGCCCCGTAGAGTCTTGACGCGATGTTTGCCAGCCTTTCCGACCGATTCGACACGATCTTCACCAAGCTCAAGGGCCGCGGCCGTCTAGGGGAGGCCGAAGTCGACGATGTGCTGCGGGAGATCCGGGTTGCCCTGCTTGAGGCCGACGTGAACCTCACGGTCGTCCGCGGGTTCATCGACCGCATCCGCGAAGCGTGCGTCGGAGCCGAGCTCAGCAAAGCGCTGAACCCTGCGCAACAGGTCATTCGCATCGTCCACGACGAGCTCGTCGCAACACTCGGCGGCGACACGTTCCAGCTGCAGTTCGCGTCGAAACCGCCGACGGTCATTCTCATGGCCGGCCTGCAGGGTGCCGGCAAGACGACGACGGTCGGCAAGCTCGCCCGCTGGTTGAAGAGCCAGGGGCGGAACCCGCTGGTGGTGGGCGCCGACCTTCAGCGTCCGGCGGCCGTGCAGCAGCTCGGCATCCTCGCCGGCCAGGTCGGCGTCCCGATGTACTCCGAACCGTCCGATCCCGTCAGCGTCGCCCGCAACGCATTGGTCGAAGCGCAACGCACGGGACGAGACGTGGTCATCGTCGACACGGCCGGTCGTCTCAGCATCGACGCGGCCCTGATGGATGAGGTCCGGCGCATCAGCGACGCCGTGCAGCCGCACTACACGTTCCTGGTGATCGACGCGATGACCGGCCAGGACGCTGTTGCGACGGCGAAGGCCTTCAATGAAACGCTTGCGCTGGACGGGGTGATCGTCACGAAACTCGACGGTGATGCCCGAGGAGGCGCGGCCCTTTCGGTGAAGCAGGTGGTCGGCAAGCCGATCGCCTTTGCGTCGACGGGCGAGAAGTTGGCGGATTTCGACCAGTTCCACCCCGACCGCCTGGCCTCGCGCATCCTCGGGATGGGCGACATGATGACCCTGATCGAGCAGGCCGAGGCCGTCTTTGATCAGGATCAGGCCGAGAAGGCCGCCGAACAGCTCATGGCGGGAACGTTCACGCTGATGGACTTCGTCGAGCAACTTCGCGCGGTTCGCAAGATGGGGCCGGTCAAGAACCTCCTCGGCATGATGCCGGGAATGAGCAAGGAGCTGAAGGACGTCGACATCGACGAACGGGAACTCGACCGGGTCGAGGCGATCGTCATGTCCATGACGAAAGCCGAGCGGATCAACCCCGACGTGTTGAACGCCTCGCGCCGGCAGCGAGTTGCGGCGGGGTCCGGCCGTCCAATCGCCGAGGTGAATTCGCTGCTGAAGCAGTTTGGTGAGATGCAGAAGATGATGAAGTCACTCGGCCCCGGGATGACGCAAGTCATGAAGGGTGGCGGTGGGAAGCTCAAACAGGCGCGGGCGATCCACAAGGCGGTGAAGGCCGGTGAAATCGATCCGGATCAGCTCCAGGCCCTTCAGCGGGGTGGGTTGCCCGGCGCCCTGCCAGGCGCTCGACCCAAGCCACCTTCGCTTCCCGGACTGAGCGGGCCGGGTCGTTCGGGGGGCGGGGGCGGTCGGGCCACGGCGCCTGGAACCCAGAGCGGACCGTCGAACAAGAAGAAGAAAAAGAAGCGCTGACCTCGCCGTCGGAGCGTGGATCGCGTCGAGTTCCGGCGCGGCTAGTGTTGTCCGGCTCGCTGTGGCGAGCGCCGATTCACTTCGAGGAGAAACATCGTGGCCGTCAAGCTCCGCCTAATGCGCATGGGAAAGAAGAAGCAGCCGACGTACCGTCTGGTGGCTGCCGATTCGCGCAACGCCCGAGATGGCCGGTTCATCGAGATCCTCGGAACGTACGAGCCTCGCCAAGATCCGTCGCGCATCCTGTTCGACAACGACAAGATCGTCCAATGGCTGCGTAACGGCGCCCAGCCGACGGAAACCGTCGCCAAGCTGATCAAAGTGTCGGGAGCGGCCGAGCAGTTCGCCGCTTCGAAGGCCGCGAAGTAGTTCTTTGGAGATGAGCGGTGAATCCGGGGCCGCGGCCCAACGAGTGCTCCAATACCTCGCCGAGTCGTTCACCGATGATCCGAGCGGTGTCGAGATCTCGTCGTCTCGTGGACGCGGCGGGCTCACGCTCGAGCTGAGCGTGGCGCCGAACGACATGGGCAAAGTGATCGGCCGTCGCGGTCGGACCGCCCAGGCAATTCGTACGGTCACCCGCGCTGCGGGTGCGCGAGATGGTGTCGACGTGCGCGTCGACATCGTCGACTGACTCTCGGCGGTTTCACCATGGCCCCAGCCGGGCTTCTGTCGGTCGGGCGGATCGCCAAGCCTCACGGACTGAAGGGTGAGCTCATCGTGGCGTTGTCGACCAATCGGGTCGAACGGGTGGCGGTGGGATCGGTCCTCCAACTCGCCTCTGGGCGGGCGTTGACGGTAACCACCAGCGCTCCGCACAGCGATCGGTGGCGGGTCCGATTCGCCGAGGTGCCCGATCGAACTGCGGCAGAAGCCCTCCACGGCGCGGAACTGTTCGCCGAGCCCATCGACGATCCGGACGCCCTGTGGATCCACGAACTGATCGGAGCGTCCGTCGAATTGGCGGATCGGTCGCCGGTCGGTCGGATCGGTGCGGTGGAAAGCGCAGGGGCGAGTGACCTTCTCGTCCTCGAGGACGGACGGATGATCCCGCTCGCGTTCGTCGTCGAGAAGCACGGCTCGGCTCTGGAAGGGTTCTGTGTCGTGGTCGATCCGCCCCCAGGGCTCCTCGACGAGGCGGAGTCGGTGTAGCGAACGAGCGGGCATGCCGTTCTCGATCAGGTGTGCCGGGTGGTTCTCCGGTCGCTCCGACGCCGAACCGGTAAGGGAATGCTTCGACGTGTCCGATGATGGAGAGATCATGCGCCTGGCCATTATCGGATGCGGGTACGTCGCCGACTACTACCTCCGCACCCTTCCACTCCATCCCGAGCTCGTCGTCGTGGGGATCTGCGATCGTGAGCCGACCCGGATGGCGAATCTGGCGGCGAATTATCCGATCGGTCGGACGTACGTAGATGTGGCCGAGGTCTGTGCGGATCCGGAGGTGGATCTCGTGGTCAACCTGACGAACCCGAAGGACCATTTCGAAGTGTCGCTCGCAGCGCTGCGGGCCGACAAGCACGTGTACTCGGAGAAACCGCTGGCGATGGAGTTGGCTCAAGCGCGCCAACTGGCCGATCTCGCGAATGAACGCGGGCTGCACCTCGCAAGTGCGCCGTGCAGCGTCCTCGGGGAAACCGCCCAGACGGTCTGGAAAGCGCTCCGGGAGCAAAAGGTCGGGCGAGTCCGGCTGGTCTACGCCGAGATGGACGACGGACTTGTGCACCAGATGCCGTACCGCAAATGGCTTTCGATGACGGGCACGCCGTGGCCGTTCCAGGACGAGTTCGAAGTCGGCTGCACGCTGGAGCATGCGGGGTACTACACGACATGGCTGACGACCTTCTTCGGTCCGGCCGTATCCGTGACTGCGTTCGCGGCTCCGTTGATCCCGGACAAAGGCGTTGCGGTCGACGTCATCAGCCCCGACTTTTCTGTCGCCTGCATCACCTTCGCGTCGGGAGTCGTCGCTCGACTCACCTGTGGAATCGTCGGCTCCCACGATCACTCGCTTCGGGTGTTTGGCGACGAGGGGACTCTCGAGGTGCCCGATTCGTGGTTCTACGGCTCGCCCGTGACCATTCGAAAGTCATTGAACATCATGCGTAAGAGGCTCGAAGGCAAACTCGTCCGCAAGGTGCCGCTCGTGCGACCAGTCACGAAGTTCGACTACCGCGGAGCTCAGCAGATGGACTTCGCCCGAGGAGTGGCCGAACTGGCGGGAGCAGTCCGTGAGGGTCGGCCATCACGGCTCGCCACGGATTTCTCGTTGCACAACAATGAACTCGTGCTCGCCGTCTCCGAGGCTGCATCGACGGCGATGCCGTATGTGATGACGACGTCGTTCGTTCCGCCCGTCCCCATGGAGTGGGCGCGATGACCGGGAGCGCGGTGCCGATGCTGCGATGGGGAATTCTCGGACCCGGCGCAATCGCCGCCTCGTTCGCTGATGACCTCGCCTTCGTGCCCGGTGCGCAGCTCGTGGCCGTGGGTTCGCGTGATCGAGATCGAGCGGTCGCGTTCGCTGCTCGCCGAGCGATTCCCTATGCGTACGGATCATATGAAGCTCTCGTCGCGGATCCGAATGTCGACATCATCTATGTCGCCACGCCGCACAGCCGTCATGCCGAGGACACACTGCTCTGCCTTGATGCGGGAAAGCATGTTCTCGTCGAGAAGCCATTCACCGTGACGGGCCAAGAGGCCGAGCGAGTTGCCAGCGCAGCGAACGCGAGCGGTCGTTTCGTCATGGAGGCGGTCTGGACCCGCTTCTTTCCGCTGTTTGAAACGGTACGTGAGCTGATCATCAGCGGAGCCATCGGTGCGGTTACGGAGCTTCGTGCCGACTTCGGCCATGGCGTTCCGTATGACCCGTCGGTCCGATTGTGGGACCCGAATCGCGCGGGGGGTGCCCTCCTCGATCTGGGAACCTATCCGCTGACGTGGGCAGTCGGACTACTGGGTTGGCCGTTGTCCGTCGAGGCCGACGCAGTGCTCGCCGACAATGGCGTCGATGCTGCTACCGGAATGCGCCTCGGACACGAAGGCGGCGCAGTGTCGCTTCTCCACGTGTCGCAACGCCGCAACACGCCCACCCGAGTGGTGGTCGACGGAACGACCGGCCGGGTCACCGTGACGGCGCCGCTCTATGCGCCGAGGCGGGTCGTCGTGTCTCGCCACGAAGGTCGGGCCGGCACGGCAACTTCATGGACCCGTCCCTTGGCGGACCTTGACCAAGCCGGGTCGCCATTGCTCGGCCTGAGTGACCGACTCCCGTCCAAGCTTGTGCGGGTCTGGGGGAGCGGGCCATCTCGGCGTGTCCGCAATCGCGTGGCCGAGCAGATCGCGCCGAATGAGCCTCTGGTCGATCTCTCGGCGGGAGATGGGTACCGGTACGAAGCCGAGGAATGCGCGAGATGCATCGCGGCCGGCCTCACCGAGTCGCCGACGTGGACCGTTGGCGATTCCGTCCGAATGATGCGGCTTCTGGGCGAGGTACAGCGGTCTGCTGCGGATGCTCAGTCCGGCTGAGGAAGTCCCGGTCCACGAGGAGACGTGGCTGCTAGACCCGAAGGCCGATGCGCATCGATGCCGACACCGTTTCTCGCCTCCGCCATGACACACCCGGGGTCTCTCGGGTCGTCCACTTGAACAATGCCGGTGCCGCGTTCCCCTCGGCGCAGACGCTCGACGCGCAGATCGGCCATCTCCGTCTCGAGGCGGCGCTCGGCGGCTACGAAGCCAAGGCCGCCACGGCGCAAGCGCTGGCCGGGGTGAGGATGAGCGCGGCTCGCCTGATGAACGCCTCCTCTGACGAGATCGCCATCCCGCCGAGCGACACCGCGGGTTGGGCCAAGGTGTTCTGGGGTTTTGGCTTCGGTGGCGGCTTCGCGGACCGGCGGAGGGTGGTGATCGACCGCATCTTCTACAACTCGCACTACCTCTCTCTGCTCCAGGCCAGGAAGCAGTTCGGGATCGAGATCGTCGTCGCCCCAACCGATCCGTCCGGCCGTGTCGACGTTGGCGGATTCGCGGCGATGCTCGACGACGGTGTCGCCCTTGTCTCGATGACGATGGCTCCGACGCACTCGGGCATTGTGAACCCCGTCTCGGAAGTGGGTGTGCACACGAAAGCAGCGGGCGTTCCCTATTTCGTCGACGGCTGCCAGGCGCTCGGACAGCTCGTAGTCGACGTCGAGGCGATCGGCTGCGATGCGCTGACCGGGACCGGGCGGAAGTGGTTGCGTGGCCCACGTGGCACGGGGCTGCTGTACGTGCGGAGATCGTTCCAGGACCGTTGTGACCCACCAGGCATCGACGGGACGTCGGCGGTCTGGGAGAGCGCGTCGTCGTACTCCCTGGCGACAACCGCGGCTCGCTTCGAGGAGTTCGAGACGTCGATAGCCGGCCAGATCGGACTCGGCGTCGCCATCGACGAGGCCCTTGCGCTCGGTCTCGACGCGATAGGCGAACGTGTCCAGTACCTCGCCCACCGGCTTCGCTCCGAACTCGGCCGACAGGAGCGGGTAGCGGTCCAGGAGACGCCCGGTGCATGCTCCGGCATTGTCACGTTTCTCGTCGACGGGGTCGAACCAGCCGAGGTCGTGGCTGCTGCGACGTCGGCGGGCATCAACATGAACGCGTCGTCCGTCCCCTGGGCCCGCCTCGATCTCGAAGCGCGCGGGGTCACTGATGTCGCCCGTGTCGCGCCCCACGTATACAACACTGACGACGAACTCGATCGGCTCCTCGCCGTCATCGACGCCCTCTGAACGCCGGTCGGCTTGGGGTCGCGGTCCGGAGTCCCGGTAGCGTCTCGGCCATGCGCGCGCTCCGTCTCCATGAACTCGGTGAACCCGTCGACGTCCTCCGGATCGAGGAACTGCCGACGCCGGTCCCCGGACCCGGCGAGGTGCGGGTCGACGTCGCTGCTGCTGCGCTGAACTTCCCCGACGTTCTGCT
>JANPDB010000333.1:0-4370 GCA_031431255.1 Acidimicrobiia bacterium
GGGGAGGGTGGGGGTCGGAGCTGGGGTTGGGCAATGCTGCCAGGGTCAGCTCGCCGAGGTCGCGTCGCCGGTGACGAGCGGGTGGTCCGAGGCGACGAGCACCGAGCCGTGGCCGGAACGCACGACCGCATTGGCCGTCGATCCGAGAAGAAGGCGGCTGAGACCGGTGAGGCCGCGGGTGCCGAGGACCGTCAGGTCGCGAGGCTCCCGACGGAGCTCCTCGGCGATACAGGTGGCCGGCCGCCCGCTGTCTGACCTGAGGCGCGGCGTGATGCCGGCGGCCGTGAGCATGTCGACGGCGTCGTCCACCGCCCGGCGATGCCCGATGCCTTCGTCCACGTGCATGACGGTGACGTTGGCGTCGCGGCTGAACGGAAGGGCGATGAATGCCCGGAGTGCCGTCTGCGCATGACCGGAGCCGTCGACGCACACCAGCACGTTGTGCACCGGTCGGGCGGAGCGGATGATGGCGAGCGGTGCCGGTGGATGGTGCACGAGCCATTCGGCGGTGCTCCCGAGGAAGCTCGGCGCCGGCCGCTTCTCGTTGCGGTCGCCGACGACGATCAGCGAGGCGTCGGTACGCGCATCGAAGACGAGGCGGGGGTCTCGTTCGATCGCCAAGTGGCGCAGCGTGACAAACCCGGCATTGGCGAGGATGGTCCGCTCGTGCGGTGAACTCCACTCGCGGTACATGGCCTGGGTGTCGGGCAGCGGAAGCGACGGCATCGTTGCCGTGATGATCTCCAGGTCCCATCCTTCCCAACGGTGATTGGCGACCCACAGGCACGCCACGTCAGCACTCGCCGATCCGTCGTCGCCGAAAACCATCACCGGGGTCTTGATCCCGGTGTCCGAGATGGTGCTCATGACCTCACGCTCCCTCGAGTTGCCTGCGCGGCGACGAGCCGGCGGGTCCTGGATCAATCATGCGCCTCGTGGGCGGCCGCCGGTAGGGCAGTCGGGTACAGCCGCGCGCCCCAATGCGCACTAGGGGGAGGTGACGAAGGTCCCTAGTTCCCCCGGCCGCGTGTCAGCACAGTCGAGGGGAGAAGCCACCCGAGAGGACCAATCATGAGTGATGCAGCGAAGCGGGTCGTCGTCGGGGTCGATGGATCGCCGGTTGCGCGTCGAGCGCTGAAGATCGCCGCTCGCGAAGCGTCGCTTCGCGGAGCGCGGCTCGAGGTCGTCGGGGTATGGGCATTCCCGGTCTACGTGGACTTCGTCGGTGGTGTGTACCCGTTGCCTGGAGAGGTCGGCACCACGATCGAGCGCGAGGAGCAGCTCCTCGCCGGTGAAGTCAGCGCAGTGCTCGGGCCTTCAGCCACCGAAGTCACCCTGCTCACTCCCTGCGGACATGTGGCGAAGGAGTTGCTGGCTGCGGCCGAGGGAGCGGATCTACTCGTCGTCGGCTCCCGGGGACGCGGCGGGTTCCGTTCGGCTGTCCTCGGCTCAACGGCGAACTACTGCGTCCACCATGCCACGTGCCCGGTGATGATCGTCCGGGCGGATGCGCACGAACACGACTGAGGCGCCCTAACTGCGCCTCGCAGTGCCCAGGACCGACGTGAGCCAGCGAGATGACGGGTGATGCAGTATGATGTGTATTGATGCGCACCACGATCGACGTTGATCCCGAGCTGCACGCCAGCGCTTTGGAGAAGTCGCGTTTGCTCCGCGTGTCGTTGAGCCAGGTGATCAACGACGCGCTGCGCGCCGCCCTTCGTCCGATTCCGCCGGTGGAGCTTGATGAGCGAACGGGACTCGGCGTCGTGCGCGTCGGCTACCCGATAACTGCGGCGGGGGTCGCTGACGTCCTCGACGATGACTGAGACCTCGATCCTGCTCGATGCCAATGTGCTCATTGCTCTCTGCTTCTTCGATCACGAGCACCACGTCCGGGCGGTGAAGTGGCTTGGGTCCCGTCGCTCCTTTGCCTCAACGCCGACTACGCAGGGTTCGCTCGTTCGCTTTTCGCTCCGCATGGCGACGCCGACCCATGCCGGTGACCTGATCGAGCACTTGGCCGCCAACCCGCGCCACGAAATGTGGCCCGATGATCTCGCCTACAGCCGACCAGTGTTGCGCGGCGTGATCGGGCACCGACAGGCGACTGACGCCTATTTGGCGGAGATCGCCCATGCCCGCGACGCCAAGCTGGCCACCTTCGATTCCGGCTTGAAGCTTCTTCGACCGACGATTGTCGAACTGATCCGGTGATTCGCCCCTCCACGCGTCGGGCAAAGAGGTCGACCGCGTCATGTCGGACAAACCCGGAGTCGTCGTTGGGGTGCGGGTCCCGGTAAGGTCCGGGGCGGTTCAATCCCCCACGGAGGTATGCGGTGTCTGCAGATGCGACTGACCTGATCGAAACCGGTCAGACGAGTGACTCCCCCTCGGCCACCGTCACCCACCGGACGTTCTGCCGGTTTTGCCACGCCGCATGTCCGATGGAGATCGACGTGAGGGACAACACCGTCGTGTCCGTGCGCGGCGACAGCAACGACCCCCTGTTCGGCGCCTACACCTGCATCAAGGGTCGCAACCTCGGTGCCCAGCACCACAACCCGGAGCGCCTGCGCACCGCGTTGAAGCGCAACGTCGATGGGTCGTTCACGCCGATGCCCACCGCGCTCGCCCTCGACGAGATCGCCGAGAGGCTGATGGCGTTGCTCAACGAGCATGGACCCCGCTCGATGGCGTCCTACTGCGGTACCGCGACGTTTCAGAACGCCGCCGCCCATCCCGTGATCCGGGCGTTTCACAAGGCCACCGGTTCGCCGTCGTTCTACACGTCGATCATGATCGACCAGCCGGGCAAGTTGGTCACCCCGCTGCGTCTCGGTACGTGGGCCGCGGGGATGCAGGGCTGGTCCACCGTCGACGTGTCGCTTGTCGTGGGCTCCAACGTGGTGGTCTCGATGTTCGCGCAGGCAGGCGGCCCGACATTCATCAACCCGCTTGCCGCGCTCAAGCAGGCGAAGAAGCGGGGCGTCAAGCTGATCGTGATCGACCCCCGTCGTACCGAGACCGCGATGCTCGCCGACATCCATCTCCAGATCACACCGGGTGAGGATCCGGCGTTGCTCGGCGCCATGATCAAGGTGATCCTCGATGAGGGTCTGGCCGACGCGGAGTTCTGCGACCGCTGGGTCGATGGCCTCGACCGTCTGCACGAAGCGGTCGGCGACTTCGACCTCGACTGGGCGGCGGAGCGGAGCGGGGTTCGCGCTGACGACATCGTCGCTGCGGCCCGCATGTTCGCGTCGGGCCCCCGGGGAACGGCGATGTGCGGCACCGGGCCGAGCATGGCGCCTCATGGCACGCTGCTCGAACACCTGGTGCAGTCGTTCAACGTGATCGGCGGGCGGTACTCACGGGAAGGTGAGACGGTGCAGTGCCCGACCGGCGTGCTGTCGTTGAACGAAAAACCACGCCCGCCGAAGGCCCAGGTGAATGGGCCGCGGCCCGAGTACCTCACCAACGGCCCCGAGGCGCGTGTCAAGGGACTGCACACCATCCTCGGCCAGGGTCCGACGGCCGCGCTGGCCGATGAGATCCTTCTGCCCGGCGAGGGACAGATCCGCTCGCTGTTCACCGTCGGCGGCAACCCCGTGGTGGCTTGGCCTGATCAGGCGAACGTGATCCACGCCTTGGAATCGCTCGACCTCCACGTCGCCCTCGACATCACCGTCTCTGCGACGGCACGGCTGGCGGACTACGTGATCCCTTCCAAGCTCAGCCTGGAGCGCCCCGACGTGCCGACGAACGTCGATCGCTGGTGGGAAGACCCCTACGTCATGTACACCGACTCGGTGCTCGAAGCCGACGACGGCATGGTCGACGAGGCCGGGCTCTTCGTCGAGCTGGCGAAGCGGATGGGTCTCACGCTCGAACTACCGGGTGGCACGATCGTGCCCGACGAGTCGGTGACCGGCAACGACGTCCTCGAGCGCAGCTATCCGTATGTGCGCGTACCTTGGTCGGAGATGCGGGCACAGGTCGGGGGAGTCGTGCACGATGACCTTCGCATGGACGTGCTTCCCGCGGACGTCGATGCCGCGGCGCGGTTCCAGCTTGTCCCCGACGGAGTGTTCGAGGAGATCCGGGGCATCCGGGCGTCGGCGAACTCGTACGAGGACCTCGACGGGTTCGATGCGCTCGTCTACACGCACCGCATGGCATCTCGACGGCTCAAGGGTGTGTTGAACTCTGCCGGTCGCGAGCTCGAAGTGCTGCGGAAGAAGGAGACCACGTCGTACGCGCACGTGAATCCGACCGACCTTGTCCTCTGGGAGGCCCTCGACGGTGACCTGCTGGAGATCACCTCGACTCGCGGCTCGGTTCGCGCGGTCGCGAAGTCGTCGCCCGAC
>JANPDB010000334.1:0-4474 GCA_031431255.1 Acidimicrobiia bacterium
CGGCGGCACCTCGGCAACCGACGGTCACGTCGAGGACACCGCCCGCTGGAGCTCCGGCAGGGCGGCGATGGCATCGAGAGCCTCGGGGTTGGCGAGAGCCTCGGTGTTGCGCACCGGACGGCCGTGGACGACGTCGGCAACAGCAAGTTCGACGAGCTTGTTCGACCTCGTCCGGGGAAGGTCCTCCACCGCAACGATGACCGCGGGAACGTGCCGGGGAGTCGCGGCGGAACGAATCCGGGCGCGGATCTCGGTGCGCAGGGCGTCGTCGAGTGTGACGTCGGCGGACAACCGTACGAGCAGCACGATGCGCGTATCGCCTTCCCACTGCTGGCCGAAGACGAGTGACTCCACGATTTCGGGTAGCTGTTCGACCACCCGGTAGATCTCGGCCGTGCCGATGCGGACCCCACCGGGATTGAGCGTGGCATCGGAGCGACCATGGACGACGATGCCGCCGTGGTGCGTCCAGGAGGCGAAATCGCCCTGGGCCCACACGTTCTCGAAACGTTCGTAGTAGGCCGCCCGATAGCGAGATCCGTCGTCGTCGTTCCAGAACCCGAGGGGCATCGAGGGGAAACTACGTGTGCATACGAGTTCACCAGCACCGCCCTCGGGCGGGAGGGACTCCCCGTGCGCCCCCCAGACGTCAACGGCCATGCCGAGCGCCGGACGTTGGATCTCGCCAGCCCAGACGGAACCCGTCGGGTCGCCTCCGACGAAGCAGCCGCAGAGATCCGTGCCCCCCGAGATGGACGCAAGGTGGACGTCAGCCTTCACGTGCTCGTAGACGTAGCGGAAGCCGTCGGGCGACAGCGGTGAGCCGGTGGAGCAGACCGTGCGGAGGTGCTCCAACCGATGATCCGCCGACGGGTCGAGTCCGGCCTTGGCGCACGAGTAGATGAACTTCGCCGAGACGCCGAGGAGCGTCAAGCGCTCCGACTCGGCGATGCCGAAGAGCACGTCGCCATCCGGAAAAAACGGCGAACCGTCGTAGAGCACCGCGGTGGCGCCACTTGCCAGCACGGACGCCAGCCAGTTCCACATCATCCACCCGGCGGTCGTGAAATAGAGGACGCGGTCGCCCGGGCGAACATCGCAGAGCAGTTGGTGCTCCGTCAGGTGCTTGAGGAGAACGCCTCCGGCGCGGTGCACGATGCACTTCGGCTTTCCGGTGGTCCCGGACGAATACAGCACGTACCAGGGATGGTCGAAGGGAAGCGCCACCGGTTCGAGTGCCGCTCCCGCGTGGGGACCGATCCATTCGCCGAACGTGACCGCTTCTGGTGGTACCGCGACATCTCCGAGATGAGGGTAGACAACGACCCTCCGCAAGGTCGGAAGCGCGCGTACGATTTCGCCGAGCCGGTCAGCTACCTCGAACCGCTTGCCGCCATAGAGATAGCCGTCGCAGGCAACCAGTACCGAAGGCTCGATCTGCCCAAACCGGTCGACCACCCCGGCCACGCCGAAGTCGGGAGATGTCGAAGAGAACACCGCACCGATCGACGCCGCGGCCAACATCACGATGATCGTTTCCGGGACGTTGGGCATCCATGCGGCGACCCGATCGCCGACACCTACCCCGTCGCCCTTCAGGGCCGCCGCAGCAGCGGCAACCAGTTCGCGGAGCTCGTCACGGGAGATGGCCCGGCGGATCCCTCGTTCGTCGATCGCCACGATCGCCTCGTCGTCTCCCCGCCACCGCAGGAACGTGTCGACGATGTTGAGAGAGGCGCCGGGAAAGAACCGGTCGAAGCGCATCGACTCGCCCCTCTCGAGGACGGTGTCGCCCGGGTAGCCAACGACACCGGTGAAGTCCCAGATGGCCTGCCAGAACTCGTCCGGCTCGTCGATCGACCACCGATGCACTTCCTCGTACGACGCACCGAGGTGCCCCGCAGAGGCCGCGAAGCGTGTGAGGTTCGCCGCCACCACCCGTTCCGGGGTGGGCGTCCAGAGGGGGTGGTCGGTCGGCTCGTTCGAGGATTCCATCGTCGGCGATCCTGTCACCCCCCGACCTCATCTCCGAGCGAGGGACCGACCGATCAGTCGAACCGGGGACGGCCGATCCGAACCTCGACCCCGGGGGACCACAACACCGCTGGCTCCCCGATCGGCACCGGCAGACCGGCCGCGGCGATCACCGACTGATCGAGATGCAGGAGTTCGGCGCGGTGGAGCTGCCACCGGGCATGGTCGACCTCTGCCCACAGACGGCGCCCGAGAAAGGTCGAGCCAAGCGCCCAACGCGCGGACAGGAACGCCTCGAGCGAGTCTTCGCCCACGGCATCGAGCCGTTCACCGATGCGCACGGTGACGTCGGCGGTCGCTCCGCGAGCACGCCCAGGCCAACGACGAGCCGAGGTGTACTCGACGACGTCGGTGCTCGGATGGCCGATTGTCATCGACGACCAGCAGTACGGGAGGCCATAGGCAACCCGGGCAACGAGCGTCGGAGCGAGACGGGTGATGTCGAGACTGCAGAACCAGACACCCCGGCGCCCCCGACGGTCGACGATGTAGGTCCGCACGTTCGTCTCGGGAAATGTGGACCAGCGCCCGGCGGCAATGCCACCCCTGGGGCCAAAGGGTAACCGGATCCGACGCATATGGAAGGGGATCAACCCAACCCACGCCGAGCCGTCGAAGGTGTCCACCGTGAAGCCGTCGGGAAGGAGCTCCTGGACGACCGAGGGCTCATAGCGCCAATGGATCGATGTCAGATCGAACCAACCTTGCAACATCACCGGGCGACGCACCGGCCGCCCCACGGCCTGGGTCACCGCTTCGATTTCCACGTACCCATCCTCGCCGGTCCCCGGCCGCACGAGATTCCTTGCGTCCGTAGCGGGTCGATCCACCCAAACCGGTGCGCTGACCTGGTAGACCCGAAGTTGACCGACAGCACGTCGGACCGGACGAAGGAGACCCCCATGGCTGACATCGCAAAGTTTCTCGACAAGGCATACGAGCAGAAGGAATTCGCTGAGCTCGTCAATGCTCCCGTCGACGCCCTTGCCGGCATTTCCGAGGCCGATGCCAAGGCGCTCGCCGCAGCTCTCGGCATCAAAACGGTCGGTGACCTGGCCACCAACAAGTACGTGCTCTGGGCCCAGGCGATCACCGCGCTCAGCAAGTAGTACTCCCGGCAGGCCGGGTCGTGGGCGCGCACCGGCCGCGCCGCCCGACCCGGGCCGATCGCCCGCGAGTGCGCGGATAGGGTCGGGCCGTGGTCCCGCTGATCGATGTCGCGTCGCTGTTCGGTCCTCCGGGCCCGGACCGCGACGATGTCGACCGTGCGATCGCCGACGCCGCTGGCGAATCGGGGGTTCTGACCATCGCCGGTCCTAGCGAACTTGTTCCGACCGCCCCATGGACTCGAGACGCGATGCTGGCGGTCTTCGCCCTGCCCGAGGCCAGCCAGCATGCGCTGTGGCGGAACTACTACGAACCGTCGAACACCAACGTGTACCGGGGCTGGAACCCCCGCTCGTCCGATGTCGGCGTCGACATCTACGACCTGGGCCCCGACGTGGTCCCGGACCGACCGGGTTGGGTTGTGTCCGACGATGATCCGCTGCTCGGTTCGACCCCGCTTCCCCGGCCGTCGGAGCTCCCCCGGTGGCGCGAGACCGTCGCCGCGTACTACCTCGCCATGGAACGACTCGGCGCCGCGATCATGCGCTCGGTGGCCCGCTGCGTAGGCGTCGACGAGCACCACTTCGATGAAGCATTCACCGGGGGCATCTCCACGCTGCGTCTCATGCGCTACGAACTGCCGCCCGTCGATCCCGCCTTCGATTCGGCAGGCGAGCCAGACACGCCGAGGCGCGGCGAACACGTCGACTCCGGCTTCGTCACGCTGCTCTGCCAGCACGGCGTGGCCGGGCTTGCCGTGAAGCTCCGCAGTGGCGAATGGGTCGAGGTTCCCCCGGTCGACGGACACCTCGCGGTGAACTTCGGCGGGCTGCTTGAACGCTGGACGGAGGGGCGGTTTCGAGCGACTCCGCACCGCGTCATCAGCCATGGATCCACGCGGTTCTCCATCCCGTTCTTCTATGAACCGCACGCCGATGCGGTGATCGAGCCGCTGCCGCTCGAGGGCTCGACGACGTTCGAACCCTTCACCTACGGCGACCATCTTTGGGCGGCGATGTCGAAGTTCCCGAACTTCACCGGGATCGCCGATCTGCGGGCCCCACGGGGAGTGCACGCCAGACGTCGGACGTGATGGCGGGACGACCGGGATTCAGGTAGAAGAACGGCAGAAGACCTCAAACGTTCAAACGGTCTCGATGGCCAGCTTGACACGCGCCCCGTCGGCGATCGTGCGGATGTGGGAAGGATTGGAGGTGACGACAGAGTAGCGGCTGCTGATCGCTCAATCAACATCAGTCAGGTCAACGATGTCATCGTGGCCGAGGCGCGATGCGAGCGCGCAGTCTGCTTTATCCTGGGCGTCGGTGAGTGT
>JANPDB010000335.1:0-1862 GCA_031431255.1 Acidimicrobiia bacterium
CAGCTCGAGATCTTCGATCGCCAGGTCGAGGTCGGGCGAACCCGAACCGAGTGCAGAGGTCTCGCCGAGCGAAAGGCCCTGGGGCTCTTCGCTCATGTCGGCCACGAGGCCGAACAGCGACCGCAGGGTGTCACCGGCCGAAGCCAGCGCATCCTTCGGGCTGATCGAACCGTCGGTCTCGATATCCAGCGTGAGCTTGTCGAAGTTCGTGGAGTGCTCGACGCGAGTCGCCTCGACGTTGAACGCCACACGGCGCACGGGCGAGAAGATCGAGTCGATCGGCACAACGCCGATGACCGACGACTTCTTGTTGCGCTCCGCTGACACGTAGCCACGGCCGCGCTCCACGGTGAGGTCGACGGCGAGCCGCCCCTTGCCGTTGATCGTGGCAATCACCAGATCCGGATTCATGATCTCGACACCGGTCGGCAACGGAATGTCGCCCGCCGTGGCCGTGGCCGGACCACGAACATCGAGACGCAACTGGACGACGTCGTCGCCCTCGACCGAGATGACAATGTCTTTCAGGTTCAAGATGATGTCGGTGACATCTTCCTTGACGCCCGGAATCGTGGCGAACTCATGCAGGGAATCGTCGAAACGGCCCTGCGTGATTGCAGCACCCGGAATCGATGACAGCAGCGTGCGCCGAAGCACGGCGCCAAGCGTGTTCCCGAATCCTGGCTCGAGAGGCGAAACCGAGAAGCGCTGACGGCTCCCCTCCTCTTCGCCGATGGCCTCAACAGTGGGTCGTTGGATGATGAGCATGCGTAGTCCTACTTGTTGTAAAGCTCGACGATGAGCGACTCACGGACCGGCAGGTCGATGTGTTCGCGCAACGGAAGGTCACGGACGGTAATGGACTTGCCTTCAGCGGCCTTCTCCAACCACGCCGGAACAGCCCGGTCGATGGTGTCGAGGTTGTGCTGGATGACAATGAACTCGCGAGCACTCGGACGAAGTTCGACGATGTCGCCCTTACGAACCTGATAGCTCGGGATGTTGACGCGACGGCCGTTCACGTTCACGTGACCGTGACGGACGAGCTGACGGGACTGCGCGCGAGATGCACCCCAACCGGCACGGAACGCCACGTTGTCGAGGCGGACTTCGAGCATGCGCAACAGGTTGTGACCGGTGACGCCGGCTTGGCGGTCGGCTTCTTCGAACATGTTCCGGAACTGCTTCTCCAGCACGCCGTAGATGCGCTTGGCCTTCTGCTTCTCACGGAGCTGGAGCATGTATTCCGACTCGCGGATGCGACCGCGGCCATGCTCACCTGGCGGATAGGGCCGCTTCTCGATCGGGCACTTCATCGAGTCGCACTTCGGACCCTTCAGGAACAACTTCGTCTTTTCCCGACGGCAGAGTCGGCAAACGGGACCGGTGTAACGAGCCATGGCTTAGACCCTCCGCCGCTTGGACGGGCGGCAACCATTGTGGGGGATGGGGGAAACGTCTTTGATCGACGTGACTTCGAGGCCCACGTTCTGCAGCGCACGAAACGCCGAGTCGCGACCTGATCCCGGACCCTTGACGAGCACTTCGATACGACGAATGCCGTGCTCCATGGCACGACGGGCGCACGCTTCGGCAGCCAACTGAGCGGCGAAGGGCGTCGACTTGCGGCTGCCCTTGAAACCGACGTTGCCCGACGAGGCCCAGGCAAGAACATTGCCCTCGGCGTCGGTGATCGACACGATTGTGTTGTTGAACGAACTCTTGATGTGCGCAACGCCGGCGACGACGTTCTTGCGCTCTCTCTTGCGGGGGCGACGGCCACCCGGCTTCGGTTTTGCCATGACCTATTTCCTCGGGGTCTTCTTCTTGCCAGCCACGGTCTTCTTCGGACCCTTACGTGT
>JANPDB010000336.1:0-1637 GCA_031431255.1 Acidimicrobiia bacterium
ATGACTCGTGTCGCGCATTGGTGACCGAGGTCACCGTTTGCACGAACCGCACCAACCCGTGGCACCACGTCGGTCAACGGGAAAACACCTCTGGAGGAAACACACATGCGAGCTCGCACCCTTCTCGTGTCGGTGGTCGCACTGACCGCTGTCGTGGGCACCATCGCCCCCGCCACTGCGGCAACGACCAAGAAGAAGACTGTGGTCAAGAAGACGACGGTCAAGAAGACGGTGGCGACCACCGCGGCCCCCGCCACCACCGCGGCTCCGGCAACGACGGCAGCGCCCGCAGCGCCGGCCACCGCCAGCGGCGGCGCCACGCTCGAAGCCATCAAGAAGCGCGGCAAGATCGTCATCGGCACCAAGTGGGACGTCCCGCTCATCGGCCTGAAGAACCCCGTCAGCGGCGATGTGCAGGGCTTCGACGTCGAGATCGGCAAGATCATCGCCAAGGAAATCTTCGGCACCGACAAGGGCAAGGTCGAGTGGGTCGAAGCCATCTCGGCGAACCGCATCCCGTTCATCACCGACGCCAAGGTCGACATCATCCTGTCGACGTTCTCCATCACCGATGCCCGCAAGCAGCAGGTCGACTTCGCCGGTCCGTATTACATCGCCGGCCAGGACCTCCTGATCTACAAGATCGAAGCCGACAGCATCAAGACTGCGGCCGATCTCAACGGCCGTAAGGTATGCGCGCAGACGGGTTCGACCTCGATCGGCAACATCAGGGCCGCGGCGCCGCGCGCCTCGGTTCTTGACCTGCCCACGACGGCGAACTGCGTCGAGGCCCTGAAGGACGGACGCGTCGATGCCGTTTCCACCGACGACACCCTGCTCGCCGGGTTCGCCGAGAAGTTCGCAGCGTTCTCCCTCGTCGGGAAGCAGTTCTCCGTCGAGAAGTACGGCGTCGGCCTGAAGAAGGGCGACACGGCTTTCCGTACCTACCTGAACGACATCATCGAACAGTCCTTCAAGGACGGCTCGTGGAAGAAGGCGGTCGAGTCGACCATCGGTACCGGTGGCCTGAAGACCCCGGAGCCGCCGAAGGTCGAGCGGTACTGAACCATCGGTGCGACGAGGGCCGCGGGTGACCGCGGCCCTCGTTGTACGAGTTGGTTGATCACCACAGATCGACCAGAGTTGCGCTGATCCAGTTCGCTTCGGGAAGAGACCTCCTTGCAGATCGTCCTCGACAACCTTCCACGGCTGCTCCGTGGGCTCGGAGTGACACTCCAGCTGACCATTGGAGGCTTCCTCATGGGCCTCGTCATCGGCACCGTGATCGCCGTGTTCCGAGTAAGCCCGGTAAGGCCGCTTCGCATCGTCGGCGCCGCCTACGTCAGCACGATGGTGAACTCGCCGCTCATCTTCCTGGTCTTCCTGGCATACTACGGCGGACCGAAGCTCGGGGCGCTCCTCACGAACTTCCAGTGCGCCCTCGTCGCCGTTGGGCTCTACCTCGGTGGCTACATGTCCGAGGCCTTGCGCTCGGGGTTCAATTCCGTGTCAAACGGTCAGGCGGAGGCAGCGCGGGCGATCGGGCTCACGTTCGGCCAGACACTCAGGCATGTGATCCTTCCGCAGGCACTGCGTTCGAGCATCGGACCACTCGCCGTTCTCCTCAACGCGAACTA
>JANPDB010000337.1:0-2454 GCA_031431255.1 Acidimicrobiia bacterium
GGCAGCAGCTGCGACGGTCGGCGGCGCCGCTCTCGACTTCGTCACGAATGGCGCCTCCGCAGTCGTCACCCCGGCGACGTTCGGCAAGGCGGCGGAATCAACCGGCTTCGCTCCGGTGGCTCCCGCCCGGACCACCGACGACGCGTTTCGGGTTCCGGCCGGCTACGTCGCCGATGTCCTTCTCCGATGGGGTGACCCCGTTCTCCCCGGTGCACCGAAGTTCGACCTTGCGGCCCAATCCGGTACGGCACAAGCGCAGCAGTGCGGCTACAACCACGACTTCCAGGCCTTCTTCCCGATCGGTGACGGCAGCACCGAAGGCGTCTTCTGGGTGAACCACGAGTACACCGACCCGTACCGGATGATCCCCGGCTGGAATGGACGCACCACGAACCTCGATCAGCTCCGAGCTTGGGTCGACATCGATCTCGCCGCCCACGGCGGCACGGTCGTCGAGTTGGCCCGCGCCAGCGCAACGTCGAAGTGGGAGGTGCGTCCCGGCAAGCGGAACCGCCGGATCACGGCGACCACACCGATGCGGATGTCGGGCCCGGCAGCCCAGGACGAGCGTCTTTCCGGTCCGGTGCTCGGCATGCTCAATAACTGCGGCGGTGGCGTCACCCCGTGGGGCACCGTGCTGACGGCCGAGGAGAATTTCAACCAGTACTTCGCCAACAACGACCGCGTGGCTGACGCAACGACCCGGGCGACCCACGCCCGTTACGGGCTGCTTCCCGCAGCGTCCGATCGCGGCTGGGAACGCGCCTACCCGAATCGCTTCGACGCCTCCATCGCCCCCAACGAGCCTTACAAGTACGGCTGGATCGTCGAGATCGATCCCGACGACCCGAACTCGACCCCCGTGAAGCGCACCGCGCTCGGCCGCTTCAAGCACGAAGCGGCGACTGTGGTCGTCGCACCCTCCGGACAGATCGTCGTGTACTCCGGCGACGACGAGCGGTTCGAGTTCTTCTACAAGTTTGTCTCCTACGGCGTCTACGACCCGAAGAAGGGCAAGGCCAACGGTGTGCTGCTCGACGAGGGCACGCTCTACGTCGCCAAGCTCGAAGCCGACGGCTCGGCCCAGTGGATTCCGCTCGAGCACAACCGCCGCAGCGAGCTCACCGCCCGCACCGGTTTCCGTGACCAGGCCGACGTGTTGCTCCGCACCCGTTTCGCCGCAACTGCGGTGGGCGCGACACGCATGGACCGGCCCGAGGACATCGAGGCAAACCCGAAGACCGGCAAGGTCTACGCGTTGCTGACCAACAACGCACGCCGCACGACGCTCGCCACCGATGCCGCCGAAGTCGCCGCCAACCCGCGCTTCGACGCACGGGAAGGAAACAAGACCGGCCACATCCTGGAGCTGACCGAGAAGAACAACGACCACACCTCCATGCAGTTCCGCTGGGACATCTTCATGCTCGCCGGAAACCCGAAGGCGGGCGGCAAGCAGGTGACCGCGCTGAAGGACGTGGCGAGCTGGGCCGACACCTACTTCGCCGGGTTCGCCGGCGAAGTCAGCCCGATCGGAGCGCCGGACAACGTGGCGTTCTCCCCCGACGGCATGATGTGGATCGCCACCGACGGCGCGCCGAACACGATCGGCTACAACGACGCCCTTCACGCAGTGGCCACCACCGGACCGAACCGCGGCCAGGTACGCCAGTTCCTCAGCGTTCCGGCCGGAGCCGAAACGTGTGGACCGGAGTTCACCCCCGACCAGAAGACGCTCTTCATCGCCGTGCAGCACCCGGGCGAGGACGGCGGGTTCTTCCGGGCCAACGACGTCACCGCGAACGCCCAGTCGGCCTGGCCCGACGGGGCGAACACCCAGCCCCGACCGGCCACCGTCGTCATCCGCAAGCTCGACGGCGGCATCATCGGCAGCTGACCTGGCCGGTTGACCGATAGGTGCAACGAAGCAGCGCAACGAAGCAGCGCCGCGCCAGTCGAGCGGAGTATCGGCCGCGGGGCGGCGCCCCAACGGCCGGCCCCACCCGCCGCAGATCCCCTCCGCCCCGCCTCACATCCTCCTCTCTGTGCCGCACATCAGCAGATTTCGACTCAGAACCGCCGGAAACTGACCGATGTGCGGCATGGACAGGGTGATCTGCGGCGGGTGGTGCGATCTGTGACGGCTGGGGCGGCGGGCCCCATTTCGCTCCCGTTCCTTGCGGCTCTCCATGCACCGTGGTGTAGGTGCACCTAATGTTTTGGGGATACGCTTCGGGACATGACTTCGAGCAAGGCCGCAGCGTGTTCGCGAACTTCCTGATCGGCCTTCGCGAAGGTCTCGAGGCGGCGCTCGTGGTCGGCATCCTCCTGGCCTACATCCACAAGTCAGGCCGTCGCGAGCTCGCACCGCGGATCTGGACGGGCGTCGGGATCGCCGTGGGCGTGTCACTCGCGTTCGGAGCCCTGCTCACCTATGGACCCCGAGGCCTGAGC
>JANPDB010000338.1:0-3124 GCA_031431255.1 Acidimicrobiia bacterium
CAGCGCCGTAGGGATCGGCGTTGAGCAACTCGGGCTTCGAGGCGACCTCCTCGTTCACGGCGACGACCCGACCGGCCACGGGGGCGAAGATGTCGCTCACTGACTTCGTCGACTCCACCTCGCTCATCGACTCGCCTGCCGTAACCGACGCGCCCTGCTCGGGAAGTTGCACGAAGACGACGTCACCCAGGGCGTCCTGGGCATAGTCGGTGATTCCGACCGTCACACGGTTGCCATCGACGCGAACCCACTCGTGGTCAGTCGAGTAGCGGAGATCGCCTGGGATCAGCATCCCTGCACCCTACCGAAACGCTCTGCGTCCGTTGCGCATCGAACACCCGCGGGTCAGCGACGAGACGCCGACTCCGATCGACCCGCCCGCCCCTCGGCCAACGCTCGCCTGGCGATCGGGACGTACGTGACCGAGGCATAGACCATGAATGCGAAGGTCGGAATGGTCACGAGCCAGGCGAGATCATCGGCCCACCGACTCCAGGAGAACCCGCTGCGGCTCCCCAGAAACAACGGGAACGCGATCATCCAGCCCATGGTCTGCGCCTTGCCTGCCCACTGCACGTCGATCCGTTTGGCCCCGAGTGCGGCGATGGTGACGACCGCGACCGAGATCGCGACTTCGCGGGACACGACCACGATGCCCAACCACCGAGGGACGGAGCCGTCGATGAGGATCGCCCCGATCCCCGCCGCCAAGAGCAGGCGGTCGGCGACAGGGTCGAGGACCTTGCCGAGCGTCGATCCCTGATCGAACCGTCGGGCGATCCAGCCGTCGACCCAGTCGGTGGCACCGAGTGCTGCGAGGAGGATGACAGCAGAACGTCGGTCGTCACGGCCGAGGAGCAACCAGACGAACACCGGAATCAGACAGAGCCGGATCAGCGAGATCACATTCGGGATCGTGAGGATGCGATCTTCGAAGGTTCGTTGCATTGTCGGCGAGCGTACCGTCTACGGCGGCGGGATCAGCCGACGCGGGTCAGGGAAAGCGCAGCCGCTCGGCGAGGGCCGACATCTCGGCCCGGTTGCCGAACGTCCGCTCCCAGGGGTGGAGGAGCCGGTCGCTGCCGTAGCGCGGAATCAGGTGCAGGTGGAGGTGGAACTGCGACTGGTCGGCGGCGTGGCCATTGTTGTTCAGCAGATTGACGCCCTTGGCCCCGAGGATCTCCCTCTGGCGGTTGGCGACGATCCGCGCCGTCGCAAACAATGGACCGCCGAGGTCCTCGTCGAGGGCGAAGAGGTCCGTGACGTGACGCTTCGGAACGACCAGCACGTGACCCGGCGTCATTGGCAGCGCATCCATGAAGGCGAGCGTGTCGTCGTCCTCATGGACGGCGAAGCACGGGCTGGTTCCGGCGACGATCGCGCAGAACGTGCAAAAGGCCATGACCCGAGCCGAGCGGTGTCGGGATCAGCGGCGCACGCCGCTGTTCGCGATGGCGAGCGGCATGTCCACGAGACGGGCGAGCTCGTTTCGGACACGTCGGACGTCGTTGGCGTCTGACGGGAACTCGAACCAGGTCGCGGGATTGCGGGTGACGGCTACGTTGCGGCGGAGGAGGAATTCGGCGATCCGCTCGCCGAAGCGCATGGCAAAGATCCCGGCACCCTCCTGCGGTGTCTCGGGGAGCACGAACACGAGTTGGGCCCCCCTCCCGTCGGTTCGCACGCCCGCGTAGTCGGTCGTGCGAATCGCTTCCCGGACGTGATCACCGAGCTCGCCCAGCATGGAGATCGCGCCACGATCCTTGGACGCGGTCGCCGCCAGTGGAATGTCGACCAGCGCAATGCTGAAGGTCCGGCCGTAGCGAACCGATCGGGCGATCTCGTGATCGAGAATCCCGACCAGATACGTGAGCGACGCGAGGCCGGTCTGAGCGTCGACGACGGGGCCGAGGTCGAGCCGATGTCGCTTGCCGGCAATGGCCGTCAGACCGACGGCGATCAGGGCACCGAAAGCGAAATAGCTGAGCGCCCGCGCGGTTACCGGCACGAAGACCGACTCCTCGGCCGGGCCCGAGCGCCGAAGCACGACGTAGATCACCGACGACACGAACGCTGCCACCGTCGCCCCACGGAGACCGAACAACAGGGCAGCGGCGATCACCGGTACGTAAAGGAGCACTCCAATGGTCTCGCTCGGCTGCACCGACCGGATCACGTTGACGATCGCCGCGAGGACGACGGCGCCGGCAAGTCCGCCGGCCAGCGCCCCGCGGCGCGATCGGATCTGCTCGAACACGCGCTCCATGCATCACAGGTTAGGCCCGACACCCCGTCCACGGACGTGATGGGAAGCGTGACCGCCAGGCATCACCGGACCGGTTCACGGGCGCTGGCAGAATCGTCCCATGAAGCTCCCGTCGATCCCGTCGACGATTCGCCGTCCCTCGTGGTGGGCCGTGTGCCTGGCGAGCGCGCTCATGATTCCGCTGCTCAGCTCGTCGCTCGGCGGCCTGACCCAGCGGGTCTCCTGTCGTAGCGAGTTCACCCCGGACTTCGACGTGCTGGCGAACGGCGGCGACAAGGCGTTGGTGTCAAGCTCGATCGTCCTCACCCGCGACTCGCCGGCCACGCCGCCGCGGTGTCCGGGCTTCTCGATCGATGCGCTGGTGAATCCGTCAGGGCCCACCCGGCTCTCCACCGCGCTCTCGGCGAAGAACGCCTCGACATCGTCCGCGCACGTCACGGCGCAGATCTCCGTCGGGGGACGGAACTCCTTCATGCCGATCGGCGTGATCGCTCCAGGGCAGACGGTCCAGAAGACGTTCGTCATCAACGTACCGAAGGGTTCGTCCGTCCTCCGAGCCCGCCTCCTCCTCGGCGGCTAGCGCACTGAGTCGGAAGCTGCTTTCACGCCCGTCCTTCTGACAGTGAACGAAGCAGCGGCTACCCGTCGTCGCGGCGATCGCTCGCCGAGCGGAGGGCGGGAAGGACCGCGTCGCCCAGCAAGGCGATCGTCGCCAGGATGCGGCTGTGGTCGACGGCAACGGGACGAACGATCGTCATCGCAAAGCCGGCGCGTTCATACGCGAGGAGCCGCTCGACGACGGTGGCCGGCGATCCGACGAGCGTGTCCCCGGGAACCAGCCCGCGAGATGACACGGTG
>JANPDB010000339.1:0-2089 GCA_031431255.1 Acidimicrobiia bacterium
TTCGCGGCTGTGTTCAGCGGGAACCGAATCCCCGTGGGTGCCGATCCGTTCGCCATGGCCTACGGCGGTCACCAATTCGGGAACTGGGCTGGACAACTCGGTGACGGCCGGGCGATAGCCATCGGCGAGGTGCTCGATCGACGCGGTCAGCACCAGACCCTCCAGCTGAAGGGACCGGGTCCGACCCCGTATTCCCGCACTGCCGACGGTCGTGCCGTGCTGCGTTCGTCGATCCGCGAGTTCCTGTGCAGTGAGGCGATGTTTCACCTCGGTGTTCCCACCACGCGCGCGCTCAGCCTCGTCGCCACCGGTGATCAGGTGATGCGCGACATGCTCTACGACGGTCACCCGGCATTTGAGCCCGGGGCCATCGTCTGTCGGGTCGCTCCGTCGTTCGTGCGGTTCGGTAACTTCCAGCTCCCAGCCTCCCGGGGCGATCTGGATCTTCTACGCGCGCTTACAGAATTCACCATTCGCAACGACTTCCCTCACCTCTGGTCGGCGAAATGTTCTTTCGACGAGAAGGTCGGCGCCTTCTTCGCGGAGGTGTCGGAACGCTCGGCCCTGCTCGTCGCCCATTGGATGCGGGTCGGCTTCGTGCACGGCGTCTTGAACACCGACAATATGTCGATCCTCGGCCTCACGATCGACTTCGGCCCCTACGGCTGGCTCGAGGACTTCGATCCGGGGTGGACGCCGAACACGACCGACGCCGGTATGAAGCGCTACCGCTACGGAGCACAGCCGCAGATCGTCCACTGGAATCTCGTGCAGCTGGCGAATGCTCTCGTGCCTCTGCTCGGTGATCCCGCGCCGTTGCAGGCCGCGGTCGATCGCTACCCGGACGTGTTCAGCGCGCATCATCGGCGGATGACGGCCGAGCGGCTCGGGTGGGGTGAGCATCGCGGGGAATCCGACGATGCCGTCGTCCAGTCGCTCTATCGGCTCTTCGCTCGCACAGAGACCGATCAGGTGCTGTTCTTCCGCAACCTTGCCGACGTGCCCACATCGGAGTCATCGGTCGACGACGAGCTCCTCGGTCCGCTCCACGACGCGTGGTACCGGCCGGCCGACATCCATGGAGATATGCGCGCGGACGTTCTCGCGTGGCTTCGCTCCTGGGCAGCGAGGGCCACTGCTGGTGGGCTCGGTGACGAGACGCGCCGCACGACGATGAACGCCGCCAACCCTCGCTTCGTCCTTCGGAACTACCTGGCCCAGGAGATCATCGACGCCGCGGAGGCCGGCGATGCTGTCCCCATCGGTGAGATGCTCGACGTCCTCCGGCATCCCTATGACGAACAGCCGGGCCGCGAGCGTTTCTCGGCGAAGCGACCCGAGTGGGCACGCACGAAGGTCGGCTGTTCGATGCTCTCGTGCAGTTCCTGATTTCGGCTTACGCGCCTGTCGTCCATCGGCCAAACTGATGCCCCATCTGCACAACACAGGGAAGCGGTACGAAGCGATGATCAAGGTCGGAGTGTTCGGTGCAGGCGGTCGGATGGGAACCGAGGTGTGCCGTACCGTCGTCGACGATCCCGACATGGAACTCGTCGCCGCGGTCGACCCGTTCAAGGCCGGGATTGATCTTCGTCAGGCCACCGGGATCGACGGGGTCTCGCTTCAAGTGGCGGCAGGGCCGGAAGCGATTACCCACGCCGGTGCCCACGTTGCCGTCGACTTCACCCACCATGATGCGGCCATGGACAACCTCCTTTGGTGCGCGGCGAACGGCGTGCACGCGGTCGTCGGCACCACCGGGTTCTCGGCGTCGGACCTCGACGAGCTGCGGAGAGCGTTCGTCACGAGCAACTGCGTCATTGCTCCGAACTTTGCGATCGGCGCAGTCCTGATGATGAGGTTCGCAGAGATCGCCGCTCCGTACTTCGAGACGGCGGAGATCATCGAGTTCCACCACGACGCCAAGATCGACGCACCCTCGGGTACAGCGATGGCGACCGTTGAGCGGATGGCTCGGGCCAAGGGAACTTGGGCGCCCGACCCCACCCAGAAAGTGCTCCTCGACGGCGCTCGCGGGGGGAACGGCCCTGCCGGGATCCGGGTCCACGCCGTTCGCATGCGCGGCATG